>NZ_SRLV01000003.1:0-204875 GCF_006518205.1 Myxococcus sp. CA005
GGCCACCACCGCCGAGGAACGTCACGGCGTTGGCCACCACCTCGGTGGTGTAGTTCTTCCGGTTCTCCTTGTCCGTCCACTCGCGCGTCTGCAGGCGGCCCTCGACGTAGCACTGCCGTCCCTTCTTCAGGTACTCGCCGCAGAGCTCCGCGAGCTTTCCCCAGACGACGATGCGGTGCCACTCGGTCCGCTCCTGCTTCTGGCCATTCTTGTCGACCCAGCTCTCGCTGGTGGCGATGCGGAAGTTCGCCACCGCCTGACCGCCGGGAGTGAACCGGACCTCCGGGTCCGCCCCGAGGTTGCCGATGAGGATGACCTTGTTCACGCCTCCAGCCATGACTGCATTCCTTTCTCACGAGAACCGGTCCACCGAGGACCGGTTACACCCCGGACGCACCCGCCGGGTTTGATTCCCACCTATAGCAGTGGGTACTGACACCCAGCCAGAAAGCCGCCTTCTTCCTGGGTGTCGTACGCCCGCCTGCCACCCGGCCAGGGAGGCATGCCCGGCCGGAGGGAACTCGCGAGAAACACAACGGATTCCGGCCTACCCCCCCGGGCGGTTGTCGGCGGAGGAGGATTCGGGCGCGTTGCCCGCGGGCGCCACCATCTGCACGGGGGTGAAGCCCTCCGGCGTCTTCGCCGGGGCCTTGGCCTCCGCCACCTTCTGCGACAGCGTGGAGTCCAGTCCCTTGGCGAAGGACGCCAGCCGTGGATCCGAAGCGCCCAGCGTGCGGCGCAGCGACTTCCAGAAGGGGTGGTCCGCCTGCCCCGCCTGCACCAGCCCCCGCGCCAGCAACGTGGTGCACGCGTCCCGGTCACCGGCGCTGGCGGCCCGAAGCGCCACCACCAGCTCCTCCGGCGCGGTGCGGGCCACCTCGCTCAGGGCCTCGGCCATCTCCGATTGGGCCTGGGCGTCCGTACCCGCCGCGCCCGCCAACTCCAGCACCCGGGCCAGCGCCTCGGCGTTTCCGCCCGCCGCCAGCTCCACCATGCTGCTGACGCCCGGCACCTCCACGGACAGCACCCGCGCCACGTCCTTCAGCCGGCCGTAGACCTCGGCGGTGGCCGAATAGCTGTCCAGCAGCGTGCGCGCGCCCAGGTAGTCGTGCGGGTTGGACTGGTAGAGGCTCTCCGCCAGCACCGCGCGCACGGCCGGGTCTCTCTCGCTGCGCCACGCGGTGCGCAGGAAGCCGATGTTGCGCTGGTCGCGCTGCGCGCCCAGCTCCAGGTACGTCTTGATGCGAGCGGCCACGTCGTCCACGGCGCCCGAGGGCCGCCCGCTGTCCGCCAGCGCGGCCACCGCCGTGGACGGCCCCAGGCTGGAGCCGGTGGCGGCCACCGCCGCGCCCAGCGCGTCCAGGCCCGCGACGATGGGACCGGCGCGGCCCGCGAAGTCGTTGGCCATGATGGAGAAGGTGAAGCGCTCTCCGCCCGCGCTCGTCACGTAGCCGCTCAGCGCGGACACGCTCTCCAGGGTGCCCGTCTTGGCGCGCAGCCGGCCCACCGCGTCACTGCCCTCGAAGCGGTACTTGAGCGTGCCGTCCTTGCCCGCGATGGGCACCGACGACAGGTACTCCGGCGAGAAGGGGAAGCGCTGCACCATGTGCCGCAGCAGTTGGTTGAGCTGCGTGGCGGAGAAGCGGTTGGCGTCGTTCAGCCCGCTGCCGTTCTTCATCACGTAGGTGCCGCGGGGGATGCCCACGTCGCGCTCCAGGAACTGCTCCACCACGTCCACGCCCTTGGTGAAGGAGCCCGGCGAGCCGCGCAGCTCGGCGCCCATCGTCTTGAGGAGCTGCTCGGCGACGAAGTTGCTGGACAGCTTGTTGAGGCGCTTGAGGAGCACGTCGAACGTGTCCGACTGCGACACGTGCAGCATGCGGGCCTTGGTGGACGTCTTGCCCAGCTTCACCTTGCCCTTCATCTTCACGCCGCGCGTCACCAGCATCTGCTTGAGCGACTGGCCGAAGTACATGGGCGGGTTGTCGATCTTCTTCCAGACGCTGACGGCGCCGCCGCGCTCCCCCGGGAGCTGGCCGCGCACGACAATCTTCTGCTGGAGGCCCGAGGGGTCCGACGTGACGGACACCCGGCGCGCGCGCCGCGGCCCGGTGGTGAGCTGGTTCTCCACCACGAAGTAGTCGCTGGGCGGATCCATCTCCACCACGCCCTTGGCGCCCGGCGCGTTGCCGGGCCGCAGGTAGATGGCCACCGCGTTCCAGTTGAGGCTCACCGCGCCGGTGGGCGCCATGTAGGCGCGGTCCGTGTCCTCCTGGTCATAGCCGGGCGGCGTGCGCTCGGCGTCGAACCACGAGTCGTCCACCACGATTTCGCCCACGTCACGCACGCCGGCGTGCCACAGCTCCGCGACGATGCCCCACAGGCGCTCCGTCGTCATGGACGGGTCGCCCTTGCCGCGCACGTAGAGCGTCTTCACCTTGCCGTCCGCGCCCAGCTCCGGCTCCACCAGGAACTCGGTGTCGTAGCGGAACTCGGGCCCCAGCGACGCGAGCGCGGCGGCGGACGTCACCAGCTTCACGTTGGAGGCGGGGTTGAGCAGTTCGTCGGCGTTGTGGCTGAACACCACGGCGCCGTCGTCCAGGCTCTGCATGAGCACGCCCATGCGACTGGCCTTCAGTGGCGCGCGCTGGAGGACCTGCAGCAGCGCGGACTTGAGGGCCTCGCGGTCCGCACGCTTCTCCGCTGGAGCGGGCGCGGCGTGCGCTGCGTGAGAAAGCGACAGGAAAATAATGGCCGACACGGCCAAGATGGAGCTGGCTCGATGGACCTGCACACTCTCTCCGGGGAAGTCAGGTGCCATTATGCGGAACGGGGCAAAAGACGGGCAAGGGTGAGTGGCTGCGTGAGTCCACGTCTGGGCGCTCGCTCTTCCAGCAGGCGGAAACCTGACATTCCAACTGTAACGGCGTGACTGACGCGAGCCCCCGGTCAGACACGCTTGTCCACGAGGTGACTTCGATGAGAGCGGTGGTGCAGCGCGTGCTGGAGGCGTCGGTGACGGTGGAGGGCCAGCGCGTGAGCGACATCGGCCCGGGCCTGCTGGTGCTGCTGGGCGTGGGCAAGGGCGACACGGAGGCGGACGTGGCGTGGATGGTGGAGAAGCTGGCCACGCTGCGCATCTTCGAGGACGCCGCCGGGAAGATGAACCTGTCGCTGGAGGAGACGTCCCGGCAGCTCATCGTCGTCAGCCAGTTCACGCTCTACGGCGACGCGCGCAAGGGGCGCAGGCCCAGCTTCATCGACGCGATGGAGCCCGTGAGCGCCAAGGCCCTCTATGAGCGCACCTGTGAGCTGCTGCGCCAGCGCGGCCTGAGCGTGGGCACCGGCATCTTCGCCGCGGACATGAAGGTGGCGCTCGTCAACGACGGCCCCGTCACGCTGCTGCTGGAGAGCCCCGGGCCGGCCGCGCCCAAAGGCTAGATTCGGACGCCGGAGCCCTTCGTCACCAGCGCCGCCAGCCCCTGCTTCGCCAGCGCCGCGCCGCGAAGGTGCGCGGTGAGGGCACCCAGCTCGCGAATCCAGTTGGCCGCGCGGGGCCCCAAGCCGGAAAAGGCCACCGTGAGCGGCGGCGGCTGCGGCTGCTTGCCCAGCCAGTACGCCAGCACCTCCTCCTTCTCCGGCAGCGACGGCAGCTTCATCCGCGCCTGCTCGCGGGTCAGGAGCCGCTCCAGCTTGCGCGGCAGGTTCACCTGCCAGTGCGCCACCTTCTTCGCCGGGCGCCAGGCCCAGTCCGCGAAGGCGTAGCGTGTGACGGGGGAGTATTCGCCCCGGCCCTGGGTGGTGAACACCTGGTCCGGCGGGAACTCCGGGAAGGGCTCCCACAAGCCAGCGAGCAGCGAGGCCAGGCCCACGTCCTCACGCGGCCGGAAACGGAAGCGATCCCTGACGTCGCGCGAGCCCCGCGCGTCCCAGTAGGGATAGTCCGCCTCCTCCACCATCAGCGCCAGGTGCAGGGCCTCGTCCCAGCCGTCCGCGTAGCCCGCCTCCGCCTCACCGACCTCCCAGCCCGCGGGGCCTTCGGTCCAGTGCAGGAAGACGAGCCGGTCCACCAGGTCCGCCCAGGGGTCCGCGTCCACGGAGCCCACGCCGCCGGGCAGCGCCGTGGCGAGCATCCGCTCGCAGAGCATGCGCGCCTGACCGTCCCCCAGTTGCTCCTGCAGGGACTCCAGCGCGCCGGGGGCATCCCCCATGGCCCGCTGGAAGAAAGGCAGCAGGTGTTCGTGGAAGAAGCGGTCGCTGATGGGTCTCAGGACGACGTCCATGGTGCGGATGTTCCCCCCGGAACGCACGCCCACTCAAGGCCGTGCGTCTTCCTGGACGATGAGGGCGTGGATGTCCGCGGCCGTGGGCGCCTCGAGGATGGCGGCCCGGAAACGCGGGTTCTTGAAGAGACGGGAGATGCGGGCCAGGGCCTTGAGGTGGACCCCCGCGCTGTTCTCTGGCGCCACCAGGGCGAAGAACAGGTGGGTGGGCTTGCCGTCAATGGCCTCGAAGTCCACGCCCGCGTGCGACACGCCGAAGGCGGCCTGGAGTTGCCCCATGCCCGGCAGCTTGCCGTGCGGGATGGCCACACCCTCGCCGATGCCCGTGCTGCCAAGCTTCTCGCGCTCGCGCAGCACCTCCACCAGCCGGTCCGCGGTCAGCAGCGGATGGGCGCGCACCAGCGTGGCACTCAGTTCTCGCAGGACTTCAGGCTTCGTCCGCGACTGCATGTCGGCGATGACGGCTTGGGGGCTGAGGAACTCGGCGATTCTCACTGACGCTCCCGCGCTGGCGCTCCTGGTTGGCGGCAATTACTCCCCACCCCTCTTTAGCGCAAGGGTGGCCTGTCTGGATGCGCGCTCTCCGCACTCACTGCGCATCATGACGCGGAAGGGAAACCCGTCCCACGGGACGTAGGGACTTCCCATGAAGCGTCTGTTCCTGTCGACTGTCATCGACATCGCGTCGAGGGCGACCGGCGCATGCTCGCCGGGGTGGCCCCCACCCGCGTCCAGGCCCCCATTCGGGAGCAGCCTGGTGGACCGCCCCCCTCGGCGGGACGTGGGCGCGGGGCCCCATGGGAACCCGCACCGACGCCCTCCAGCACGCGGAGGCATTCGATTGGTGGACCGCCCAACGCGTCGACCGCCACAGCGTGACGCGGCGGACTTCCCGCCGTCACACGCCGTCACCCTGCTTCACCGGGTGACGGCGCGCGGAAGTCAGCGGTCAGCGACGGCTCAGGTCCCCGTGGCGGCGATCGCCGGGGCGTGCGGCTCGATGAGGCCGTACTGGCCATCCTTGCGCCGGTAGACAATGCACAGCGACTCCGACTCCACGTTGTGGAAGACGTAGAAGTCGTTGTTCATCAGGTTCATCTGCATCACCGCATCATCCACGGTGAGTGGCTTGACGGTGAGGTGGGTGGCACGCACCTCGCGCGCAGCCTGCGACGGGGCCGCGGGCTGCGCGGGCACGACGGCGGGTTTCGGCGCATCTTCACTCGCGGAGGCCTCGGCCAGCGACGTCAGCGCGTCCACGTCCGGGAGCTCGAACACGGCGTGGCGGACCCGGAGCTGCTCCACCAAATCATGCCGGTGGTGGACGCGCTCACGGCCATGGTGCGACTTCAGCTTGTCACGGTAGCGCCGCAGCTGGCGCTCGATTTTGTCCATCGCCAGGTCGATGGACGCGTACATGTCATCGCTCTTGTCGCGGCCCCGCAGGACCCACGCGCCGGAGTGGATGGTGATGTCCGCATGGTGGAGGTGGCGTTCCAACGACAGGACCACATGGGCCTCGCCGGCTCGGTCCAGCAACCGGTTCACCCTTTCGACCTTCTCGCGTGCGTACTCCTTGAGGGAATCGGACGCTCCGAACTGACGGAAGGTGATGTTGAACTGCATGCGTGGCTGCCTCCTAGGGTGAGAGGTGAGCTCCGTGACGGATCTGAAACTTTCCCAGCCCTGGAAAGCAACCCGCCCCACCAGGTTGCCTGTTCCCGGACACACCGCCCGTCCGAGGCAGGACATCCCGCCTGCACCTCGCGTCACTGGCAATGGCCCCCTGTTTGGAACCATGCCAGGACGCGCCCGCTGACATCACGCGCCGCGTCAGCTCACGCGAGCAGCCGCCCGCCCGTCACGCCCAGCACCTCCGCGTTGACGTAGCGGGACTCATCCGAGGCGAGGAACACGTAGGACGGCGCCAGCTCCGCGGGCTGCGCGGGGCGGCCCATGGGCGAGTCCTTGCCGAACTTGGACGTCTTCTCCGCGTCAAACGACTGGGGGATGAGCGGCGTCTACACGGGGCCCGGCGCCACGGCGTTGACGCGGATGCCCCGTTCAATGAGCTCCCGCGCCAGGCCCTTGGTGAAGTTGACGATGGCGCTCTTGGTGACGGCGTAGTGGAGGATGGCGGGCGAGGGAGCGGGCCCCCTGGCCCCTCACTGCACGTTGACGACCCGCTCCTCGGAGTGGAACACCGTCGCCTCGCACGTGGCGACGCCCGTGCACTCCAGCACCTCGCCGGGCGCGGTCGCGCTCAGCGTGAGCAGGTGGGCGGCGACAGGCGTCGTCGGCAGCAGGGTGAAGCGGAGGACCGCCTCTTCCTGCTCCGTGGGGATGGTGGCCGTGGCGCTCCCTCCCTCGCGCAGCAGGGTGGCCGCGGCGCGGCTGGGGACCTCGCCCTCGGGCAGCCACCGGAACGAATACTCCTGGCCGCGCGTGAGCCGGTCCTCGGCGCCGGGGCCCTGGAAGGAGAAGAGGCGCTTGGCCTTTCCGTTCTTCATCACCAGGGTGATGGTGTGCGTCCCGTCCTGGAGGACGATGCGGGCGTCCTCCATGGGCTGCCGCACCCAGACGTTGGGGTCGAAGTCGTAGTAGGCCCGCGTGGGCACGCACACGTCGCGGCCCGCGGTGCCGTCCACCCCGCCCCGCTCCAGTGCCATGGGCTGGCCGTTGAAGGTGGCCGTGACGCCCTCGCGAAGCTCGGTGCACCGGTCCGATTCCGCCGCGGGCGAGAAGGTGACGGTGACGCGGTGGGCGCCCGGCTCATCCACGCCCTCGAAGATGTCCACGTCCGACTGGGACAGCATCAGCGTCCGGCCGGAGAGTCCCGCCAGGTCCACGGCTTCCGAAGTGAGGCTGCTGCCACAACCCGACAACAGGCCCACCGCGACGAAGGCCCCCGCCGGGATGTGAAGAAGGTTGCGACGAAGAATGGGATTCATGCGGCGCCGCACCCTATACCCGCGCACCGCCGTCCGCGAGCAGCCCTTCCAGACGAACCTTCACTTCCGGCCACTCCGTGTCGACGACGCTGTAGTACGCGCTGTCACGCACCACACCGCCGCGCACCAGTTTGTGGTGGCGCAGCACCCCCTCGAAGCGAGCGCCCAACCGCTCGATGGCCGCCCGCGAACGCGCGTTGTGCTTGTCCGTCTTGAACTGCACCCGCATGACGCCGAGCGACTCGAAGGCGTGCCGCAGCAGCAGGTACTTGCACTCCGTGTTGATGCGCGTGCGCCACACGCGGCGGCCCAGCCATGTGTAGCCAATCTCCAGCGTCCGGTGGTCGCGCTGGATTTCGAGGAAGCGCGTGGTGCCCACCGGCGCGCCCGTCCGCCGCTCGATGATGACGAAGGGGCGCTCGCTCCCTCGCTCGGCCGCCTGGCAGGCGTTGTCGATGAAGGCTGCGACGTCCGCTTCGGTCCGCAGCACGCTCGAGAACCAGGTGAAGATGTCGTCCTCGCACAGCGCGGCCAGGGCCGGCGCATGCTCCGGACGCAGCGGCTCCAGGCGGACGTCGTGCCCTTCGAGCGTGACGGGCGGAACGACGAGGGGGACGCAGTCACGCCGGTGCACGGCGGAATCGGGAGGGAGGGTGGCGCTCATGGGACGCCCACTCTGCCCCCCCGGGCGCGCCGACGACAAGCGGCGCGCCCGAACAGCCCTGACTCAGTAGTACCGCTTGCGCTTGCTGCTGGGGAGGATGCCCAGCACCTCGCGGTACTTGGCCACCGTGCGGCGGGCAATCTCGGTGCCCTGCGAGCGCAGCAGCTCGACGATTTTCTGGTCCGAGTACGGGTTGCGGGCGTCTTCCTGCGCCACCAACTGCTTGATGTGGTGCTTCACCGCCTCGCTCGCGGTGTCCTCACCGGAGACGCGGGCGATGGACGAGTTGAAGAAGTACTTCAGCTCGAAGATGCCCTGCGGTGTGTGCACGTACTTGCTGGTGGTGACGCGGCTCACCGTGGACTCGTGCATGCCGATGTCCTCGGCCACGTCCCGGAGGATGAGCGGCTTGAGGTAGGCAATGCCCTTGTCCAGGAAGTCCCGCTGGAACTTCACGATGCTCTCGGTGACTTTGTAGATGGTCCGCTGCCGCTGGTGGATGGAGCGGATGAGCCACATCGCGCTGCGCAGCTTGTCCTGGATGAAGTCCTTCGTCTGGCCCGGGCCCACCGCGCCCGTCTTCAGCGCGTTCCGGTAGGTGCCGGAGATGCGCAGCTTGGACAGGCCGTCATCGTTGAGCACCACCGTGTAGTCGTCCCCCATCTTGTAGACGAACACGTCGGGGGAGATGTACTGCGCGTCGTCCCCGCTGAAGTTGCGGCCCGGCTTCGGGTCCAGCTTCGGGAGCAGCCGCACCGCCCCCACCACCTCTTCCAAGGTGACCTTCAGGTCCTTGGCGATGGCGGGCAGGTTCTTGCTCTCCAGGTACTTCATGTGCCGCTTGATGATGAGGCCCAACAGCGGCGCGTGCGGCTCCCTGATGCCCTGGAGCTGGATGAGCAGGCACTCCTGCAAGTCACGGGCGCCGCAGCCGCGCGGATCCAACATCTGGATGCGCCGCAGCGTGCGCTCCGCGACGTGCATGGGCACGTCCGCCTCGTTGGCCAGGCGGATGAGCGGATCCCCGTCCACTTCCGGCAGCTTGAGGTAGCCGTCGTCATCCAGGTTGCCCAGGATGAGCATGGCGATGCGGCGCTCGGCGTCATTCAGGCGCAGCGTGCCCAGCTGCTCCTGGATGTGGTCGACCAGGTCCGCCTTCTTGACGAGGTTGGCCTCGAACGACGGCATGTCGTCCGTGGCCACGTTGCCCTTGTTGGAGGCCGTGGTGGGCTCATTGAACTGGTAGCTGTTGAGGTACTGCTCCCAGTCGATTTCCGGGGGGCCCTCCCCGTCCGCCTTGAACTCCGTGGCGGTGTCGCTGGTGGCCGCGGGCAGATCCACGTCCCGCGGCACCTCCATGTTGTCTGCTTCCAGGGAGGCTTCCCCGGGTTCCTTGTCTCCCACATCCCCCGGCGCTTGCTCGTCTGGTTGCTCCAGCAGCGGGTTCTGCTCCATCTCCTCGCGGACCTGCTCGAGCAGTTCCATGCGAGACAGTTGGAGGAGCTTGATGGCTTGCTGCAGCTGCGGCGTCATCACCAGCTGTTGGGCAAGCTTCAGGCTTTGTTTCAGTTCCATCGCCATGAGACGGGGTCTCCCGGGTTGATTCGGTCCCTCTGGACAGAGGACCACCATCAAAGACCGTGCCAACGTAACAAGGAGCCCTGACTTCGTCTAGCCCCGAAACGAGGGTCCCTTGCTTGCATGCTCAGAATTCCACAAGGAATCCAGGGGCTTAAGACCACTCAGTGTGTCACATGCGCGTTGACAGGTCGACGCAAAAGCGGGGCCAACCCATTCTAAGCACTCCTCTGACAGGTGGCCAGCCGTGCTCAGAGCGCTTGTTGGAGGCGGAACCGTTCCCCCAGGTAGACGGCGCGGGCCTTGGGGGACGCGGCGATCTCCGCCGGGGTGCCCTCTTCCAGGATTCGCCCCTGTGCGATGATGTACGCACGATCACAGATACCCAGGGTGTCCTGGACGTTGTGGTCGGTGATGAGGACGCCCAACCCGCGTTCGCGGAGGAGGAAGATCTGCCGCTGGAGGTCGCCCACGTTGATGGGGTCCACGCCGGCGAAGGGCTCGTCGAAGAGGATGAAGCGGGGCTGCGGGATGAGGCTGCGGGCAATCTCGGCACGCCGGCGCTCGCCGCCCGAAAGGTCTCCCCCCAGGGACTCCCCAACGTGCGTGAGGCCGAACTCGTCCAGGAGGGTGTCGGCGCGCTGCTCGCGGGCCTTGGCGTCCAGGTCCTTCTGGAGCTCCAGCACGGCCAGGAAGTTGTCGCGCACCGTGAGCTTGCGGAAGACGGAGGCTTCCTGGGGCAGGTAGCCCACGCCCCGGCGAGCGCGGCGATGCATGGGCAGGTGCGTGAGGTCCTCGTCGCCAATGCGCACGCGTCCCGCATCCGGAGACACCAATCCCACCACCATGTTGAAGCTGGTCGTCTTCCCCGCGCCGTTGGGCCCCAGCAGGCCCACCACTTCCCCGGCGGCCACGCTGAAGGACACGCCGGCCACCACCTTCTTGCGGCCGCGGAAACTCTTCTCCAGGCCCTCGGCGATCAGCCTCGCGCTCATCGAGCCGTGCCTCCCTGCGCGGAGGGGGCCGTCCCGGAGGACGGGGCCGGACGGGGCGCGGACTGCCGCCCCTTGCGCCTGGCCGGGGTGGGGTTGGAGGGCAGCGATTCGAAGACGATGACGGCGTTCTCCACCTCCAGCCGCTCGTTGCCCAGCGTCAGCCGGACCTTCGTCCCGCGCATGTGCGTGGTGCCCTGGCGGGCCTCGGGCGAGCCCGTCACCACCAGCACGCCGCTGGGCACGTCGTATTCAGCGCGCTCGCCCTTGGCCATGCGGTCGCCGTCCACGGCATGCACCCCGCCCGTGCACACCACACGCGTCACCTCGCGTTGAGGGGTGTAGTTGGCCGTCATCCGGTCACACTTCAGGTCGAGCGTGCGGTGCTTCACCTTCACGTTGCCGGTGAGGGTGGCCTGGGACTTCTGGAAGGTGACGTTGTCGCCGTTGATTTGAACGGGCTCCGTCAGCTCCTTGCCGCCCAGGGGGCCCGGGGCGCGGGTCCCCGTCCCAGCGGAGGGGGCAGAGCCCCCCACGGCGGCGGGAGGCGTGCCCTGCGCGGGGGTGGCGGCGACCGCGGGCGCGGGCTGCGCGACGAAGAAGGCCATCACGAGGAACTCAATCACTCTGGCGCTCCCAGCACGGACTCCACCGAGCCCGCGAAGTTGAACGTCTCGTCCGGGAAGAACAGCTCGAAGCGGTCCGCCCTCAGCCGATAGTCAGGTCCCTTCACCGTCACGCCCTCGTTTCCATGCGCCCGCTCCGTGGTGGCGTCGTACGTCAACCGGGGAGTGCGGGCCTCCATGCCCTTCCCGGTGCGGATGATGACACCGCCCGAGGCCACCACCTGCTTGGACGCGAGGCTCCCCTCCATATTCGGGGCGCTCACCTCCACGCCTCCCTCCGTCCCGGGGGGCGCGCCCTGGGAAGAGGAACCCGGCGGAATCCGGATGGTGGCGTCGGTGGCCCACACCTCGCCGGTGGTGCGCTGGTAGGACACCTGCCGGGCCGTGCCGGAGCGGATGAGCCGGTCGCCCTCGAAGGACTCCAGGCGCGCGCCGTGCAGCACCACCTCCGGGGGAGGCTGGCCGCCAGACGCACCCTCGCCGGAGCCCGGCTTGCAACCGGGGGCGAACACCAGGATGAGAAGGCTGGCAGCGAGCAGGCGAGACACAGGGCTTCCTTATCACCCGGCGGATGCGGGCGCCGCCTCCGGAAGTGGGACGTCCTCGCTCACCGGCGGACGCGTCTTCCAGCGCTGGTGCATCCACACCCACTGTTCCGGCGTCCGCCGGATGGCGGCTTCGATTCGGCTGGACAGGGCGGCCGTGAGGGCCAGGGCGGCCGCCTCGCGGTCCGTGTCCTGGGGCACCGGGACCTCTTCCATGGACAGGCGGTACCCCGCCCCTTCGCGGTGACAGAAGCCCGTCACCACCGCCGCGCCCGTGCGGATGGCCAGGTCAGCGGCGGCGCGTGGTGTGGCGGCCAGTTGCCCGAAGAAGGGCACGAAGAGGGACTGCACCTTCGTGTCCTGGTCGATGAGGATGCCGAGGATTTCGCCGTTGCGCAGGGCGCGCAGCATGGCCCGGGCAGCGCCTTCCTGGCCGCGCCAGATGCTCCGCACCCCGCCCCGGGCCCGGAACTGACCCACCAGCTCCGTCAGCCGGGGGTCGGTGGTCTCCTTCGCGATGCTCTGGCTGGGGTAGCCGGCGCGAGCCACGCGGCGGGCGAGCAGCTCCCAGTTCCCCACGTGCCCGGACACGAAGACGACGCCGCGCCCCCGGGCCAGGGCCGTCTCCAGCACCTGCCGGTCGGCGTCCGGCCAGGCGACCAGGCGCTCCAGGGCCTCGTCGAGGGCGCCCGTGCAGGCCACCTCCAGCGCGGCGGCGGCCAGGTGGCGGAAGGCGTCGCGGGCCAGCGCCTGCCGGTCCGCATCCGACTTTTCCGGGAAGGCCACGGAAAGGGACTTGAGGGCCTTGCGGCGTTCCCCTCCGGCCAGGGTGTAGGCCAGGGCGCCCAGACGCGCACCCAGGCTCCGGGCGACGCCCAGGGGAAGAGGTTGAAGGAGCAACAGGACGCCACGGATGAGCACGTAGCGGAGGAAACGCTTGAGGCGCTTTGCTAAGGGTGGACGCTCCACGAGGCGTTCAATATCCCATGCGCGAATACAACTTCGACGGGCTCGTTGGGCCCACCCACAATTACGGCGGCCTCTCGCCCGGCAACCTGGCATCGCAGAGCCATGTCGGTGAGCCCAGCCACCCCCGGGACGCGGCCCTCCAGGGGCTGGAAAAGATGCGCTTTGTGTCCGCCCTGGGGGTGGGACAGGCGGTCCTGCCGCCCCAGCCGCGCCCGTCCCTGCACGCGCTGAGGGCGCTGGGCTTCACGGGCTCGGACGAGGAGGTCATCACCCGGGCCGCGCGCGAGGCCGAACACCTGTTGCGCCTGACGTCCAGCGCGTCCTCCATGTGGACGGCCAACGCGGCCACGGTGGCGCCCAGCGCGGACACGGCGGATGGCCGGGTGCACCTGACACCGGCCAACCTGTCGCAGATGTACCACCGGGCCATCGAGGCGGAGACGACGCACTCGGTGCTGCGCGCCATCTTCTCCAATGAGAAGTACTTCGCGGTGCACGCGCCGCTGCCGGGCAGCGGGCACTTCGCGGACGAGGGCGCGGCCAACCACACGCGGCTCGCCACGCCCGGGCACGCGGGCGTCCATCTGCTCGCCTGGGGCCGCAGCGCGTGGCAGGACGTGCAGGGGCCCAGCCGCTTCCCCGCGCGGCAGACGCTGGAGGCCAGCCAGGCGCTGGCGCGGCTCCACCAGTTGGACGCGAAGTCGGTGCTCTTCCCGCAGCAACACCCCGAGGGCATCGACGCGGGGGCCTTCCACACGGACGTGCTGGCGGTGGGCAACGAGCGGTTCCTGATGCTGCATGAGCTGGCCTTCGTGGACCACGCGGGGCTCCTGGCGGTGCTGCGCGAGAAGCTGGGCCAGGACTTCCGCGCGGTGGTGGCCACGAAGGCGGAGCTGCCGGCGAAGGACGCGGTGAAGGCGTACCCGTTCAACTCGCAGGTGCTGACGCTGCCGGACGGCACCATGGCGATTGTGGCGCCGATAGAGAGCCGGGAGACGCCCGCGGCGCGGCAGTTCCTGGAGCGCGTGGTGGCCGAGGACACGCCGGTGAAGGCCGTGCACTACCTGGACGTGCGCCAGTCGATGAACAACGGCGGCGGACCGGCCTGCCTGCGCCAGCGGGTGTGGCTCACGGACGAGGAGCGCGGGGCCATCAAGGCAGACGTCTTCTACACGCCCGCGCTGCATGACTCGCTGGCCGGCTGGGTGCGGCGGCACTACCGCGAGGTGCTGCGGCCCAAGGACCTGCAGGACCCGCAGCTGGCGCGGGAGACGATGACGGCGCTGGATGAGCTGACCCGGATTCTCAACCTGGGCAGCGTCTACGACTTCCAACGCTGAGGCGTACAACGGCCGCTGAGCTTCCGGCTCAGCGCGCGTCCAGGGGCTGGAAGGTGACGCCCTCCAGCTTCAGCCGGTCTGCCGCGACCACCATGCGTTCGGTCGCGATGACGAGGGCGGGGTAATCCCTCAGCCGGAACAGGTCCACCTCGACGGGCAGCGTCTCCCGAGCGAGCCAGTATGTATCTGGCAGGCGCTCACTGGCCTCGCTTCCGCACTTCGCGCAGGTGGGCGCACGGGGATGCACGAAGCAGTCGGGATGCAGCCGGCCATGAAGCGCCAGTTGTAACTCACGGAGCACCGGAGGGTTCTTCCCTCGGAAGGTCACGTCGAGACGACACCCGGTGAGTCCCCGGACGCCTTCGCCCTGCAACACCTCCAGCGCTTCGTCGCGAATGACGAGCGTCCAGTCCTGCAATGCGAGGTGCCCGAATGCCCCTGTCGCCACGCCTGACAGGGGGCCGAGCCGGGTTCCGGGCTCCAGGACCGCGCCTTCGGGCGCCAGGGGCCTGACGCGCTCGCGCAGCCGCGCGAAGACCTCGAAGGGAACGGGCCAGGGGTCGGAGAACGGCTTCAGCTCAGCCTTCGAGAAGCTCGACAGGTCGACACACGGATACTGCAAGCCCGCCCAGCCGCCGCCCACCCCACACTCCGTGCAGGGCTCCACGCCTGGGAGGCCCCACTTGTGCGCGGCGCGACTCAGGTTGCCCGTGAAGCGCGACGTCGTGCTCGCTTCGACTCGGTAGAACCTCACGCCCTCGCACTCCTTCTCCTGAGAACCGCCGTCATAAGGCTTCTATCCGAGGCCCACGCATTCCGGGGGCAATGGGCATGTTGTAGGGCACGACCGGGCCGGACAGCTCGAAACGAAAGGCGAGTTCGACCGCGTGCCGCATGATGACGTCCCGCGATGGGGGCCGGGGATTGGCCACCACGAACTGCCGCCATGCGTTGTTCCACGCCCCTCCCGGCCCCATGCCCTTCCCGCTGTGAATCTTCCGGTGGACGTGCTCGGGGACGACCAGGGTGAATTGGTGGATGTCGATGCCCGCCGCCCGAAACCACGCCGCGAGCCGGGGTTCCTGCGGAAAGAGGTGATGTTTGATGAGCTTGCCGTGCGGCCGGGGGATCGCGGGGATGAAGACGGGAGAGCGCCGCGCCAGCGGAGCCGTCGCGAGAGGCCGTGCGTCCGCTCGAACCCCTGTACGGCGCTGCCACCAGTTTCGGTAGGTGCCCGTCCCACGGAAAGCGGGGCTGCCCGTCGCCTTCTCGACCGTCCCTGCCATCGGCGCATGCGCTACGACGTCGTCCGCCACGTCCTCGCACCGGTTGCCACTTCGCGGCTTCCCACTCACGCATCACGGGGGAGGACGCCGTACTGCACGCGAGCGCGCCCAGAAGAAGGCAGCAGAGCGTCAGGAGCCGTAGCGACCCGTTCATGGCGGCACAGCCTATCCGAGCGCCCGGCCGCCCTACGCACGGGCGGACGGGCGCTCCGTGGCCGGCTGCAAGCCCGAGTGTGGCAGGCGCCCGTAGTCGGACGCGCTGGCGGTCATCACCTTCTTTCTAGAGGAGGTGAGATTCCCCATGATTCCCGAAGCGATACAGCACTATCTGCGCCGCAACGGGGTGCGTTTCGAGCGGTACTGGCACCCGCGTGCCGTCAGCGCTCAAGAAGTGGCCGAGTCGCTGCACGTCTCCGGCTGGCGCGTGGCCAAGTCCGTCATCGTGATGGCGGACCGGCAGCCATGGATTGTCGTCGTCCCCGCGGCGGGCACCGTCGATTTGGACCAGGTCCGAGACATGCTGGGTGCCCGGCACGTCCGGCTCGCGACCGAGCCGGAATTCTCCGGCCACTTTCCCGACTGCGAGGTGGGCGCGGAACCTCCCTTTGGTGAGCTCTACGGCCTGCCTGTCGCCGTGGATGAATCCCTCAGCCTGGCGGAACGGCTGCTCTTCCGCGCGGGCTCCCACGAGGAGTCGCTCGAGCTGCGCTTCCAGGACTTCGCCATCTTGGAGTGGCCCCTGGTGGCCTCCTTCATCGAGGAGGAGCAGCAACTCCAAGCCATCCACAACACCGGCGCGCCCAGCCGCCCCCGTGAGGAGGCACACGCCCACGTCTGAACCGGAGCGAGGCCCGGGCGACTAATGCGCGTCCCGAGCCTCGCCATCCACATCCGGGCCACGCAGCAGGTACTCCAGCTCCGCCTCGCGCGGGTCCTCCGACAACGTCTTGCGCCGCGAATCCACGCGCTCGCGCTCCGCGCCTTCCAGCCGCGCCACCCAGGCCCGCGCCTCGGCCCGCGCGCCCGCGGGGAGATGCCGCATGCCCTCGTGGACCGAACGCGCCGCCGCGTCATAGCGACGCAGCGCCTCCTGGGTCCGCGCCACCGCGAAGAACGCATCCGCGCCAGGCACGAGCCGGGCCGCCGTCTGCCGCCGCTCCAGCGCGTGGGAGAGCAGCCCCTCGCGCTCCAGGCACGCCGCTTCCATGGCCAGCAACCGCGCGCGCTGGGCGTAGTCCGTGATGAAGGGCGCCAGCGCCTGGAGCGTGTCCTTCGCCCGCCGAGTCAACCCCGCATCCAGTTGCTGCGCCGCCAACTGGAAGGACAGCGCCACGTTGCCCGGGAAGCGCGCCAACATTTGCTCCAACACACGCAGGGCCTCCTCCCGCTTCCCCTGCGCCCGCAACACTTCCGCGCGCAACAGGTGCGTGTCCAGCGCGTCCGGCGCCAGGCGCTCCACCTGCGCCCGCGCGGCCTCCGCCGTCTCCAGGTCCCCTCGCAGGATTCGCAACCGGGCCTCGCGCGCCCACAGCGCCGCGGCTTCCGGCTGACCCGCGAAGTGCTCCCGCGCCCAGCCCGAGTAGTCCAGCGCCAGCGCCAACCGCCCCGGCGTGTTGGCCAGCGCGTCCAGCAACCGCACCGCGGTCGCCGGCGACCGCGGCGTCAGCACCGTGAGCGAGGCCAGGGTCTCCGCCTGCGGCAGGGCCTCGCCCAGCAGCACGGTGGCATCCCCAGCCTCGTGCGCCAGCCGGTACTCCAGGAAGCCCTGGGCGCTCCGGCCCAACGCCAGCAACGCCCGCGCCGCCACCCGGTGGGAGCTGGCATCCAGCGGTGCCAGGTACAGCGCCCGGTTGACCAGGGCCAGCGCCTCCCCTGCCCCCTCACGCCCTCGCGCCGCGTGCGCCGACGCCACCAGCCGGTACAACAGGTAGTCCGAGGGGTGCCGGTCCACCAGCGCCAGTCCCCGCGCGTGGACCTCCCGCGCGGATGCCCCCGACGTGACGAGCCGCGCCAGCTCCGCCTCCGCGTCGCCCAGGCGATGACGGCCGGGCACCAGCGCCACCAGCGCCACCGCCGTGAGCGCCAACCCCGTCCCCAGCACCGCGCCCGAGGGCCGCGCGCACCACGCCTTCTCCTCGACGGCCCGCTCCCGGGGACGCGCCACCGCGCCCAGCGCCACCAACGCCGCCACCGCGCACGCGGGCAATTCCAAGCTGAAATCGAAGAGGTCGTGCAGCGCCAGCGCCGCCACGCCCGCGAGCGCCGCCAGGTCCACCGTCTCCAACCCCTCACGGCGCAGCAGCCGCAAGAAGCCCCAGACGGCCACCGCCAGCAACACCAGCCCCAGCGCGCCCAGCTCCGCCGCGACCTGCAACACCGCGTTCTCCGGGTGCGTGAAGGTGTTGGGATTGGGCTCCGACTGGTAGCGCGGAAACGCCGCCTCGAAGGCGCCGCGCCCCATGCCCAGCACGGGAAACGCCCGCGCGGCGTCCGCCAGCATCGGCCATAGTGCCACCTTGGACTGGCGCAGCTTCTCCACGCTGTCCGCGGTGCGCGCCTCCGCCCACAGGCCGTCCGCCGCCGTGTACGCACCCACCATCAGCACGCCCAGCAGCCCCAGCAGCGCCGCGGCGCTCCGGGCCCATACCGGGGGCGCCCCTTCACCGGACGCGCGGCGATTGCGAAGCAGGAACAGCGCCAGCAGCGCCTGTCCGAAGGCGAAGAAGGCAATGCCCCCGCGCGACAGCGACAGCACCACGCCCAGCCCCGACACGCCCGCCGCCAGCGCGTATGGCAACGCCCGCGACTGATGTCCGCGCGTCAGCGCCAGCCCCACGCCCAGCGTGGACGCCAGCGCGAGGAAGCCGGCCAGGTGGTTCGGGTTGCCAAAGGGCGTCACCAGCGTGGGCCGCGCGTGCATCCAGTGCATCAGCCCGAAGAGGGACTTCACGCCCAGCAACGCATGGCCCAGCCCCACCACCGTGAGGCCCGCGCCAGTGAAGACCACCGCCGCCAGCAACCGCTCCCGGCTGCCCCGCGAGCGACTCACCTGCACCGTCGCGAGGAAGGCCAGCAGGTAGGCCAGGTGCTTCGCCAGCTCGCGCCAGGTGGCGGACGGGTCCAGCGACACCGGCCGCGCCCGCTCCAGCCCCAGCGGCACCAGCGCGAACTCCCGCAGCGCGGCCGCCTCCGGACTCAGCAGGCGCAGGACACCGTCCGGCAGAGGCACCAGTTGCACCGCGCACAGGCCCGCCCCCAGGGCCAGGGGCACTGCCAGCAGCGGAACGCGCAGCGACTGGCCCTGCCGCTTCGCCCCTATCGCCGCCAGCACCGCCGCGGCGCCGGACAACAGCACCAGCGGCCCCAGCAGCCACCCCGCGGCGCCGCCCAACGCCAGCGGACACACCACGACGAGCGCCGCCAGCGCCGCCTCGGCGAACAGGGTGAATCGAGAGGCACTGCGGGAAGCGCGAGGCATGCGGGGATTGGCTGGGTGAGTATCACAGCACCCGCGCCCCTCGCCCGCCACCCCGCCACCAGGACGAGCCGCCAGAAGACCGGACGTGCGCGAAAGGTGACATCAGAAGGCGAAGGCGACCAGCGGGATGCCAGCGCGCGGCGTCCACTGCCGCGTCTGCATGGCCCCTCGCGCGTCCCGGCGGGCCTTCACGTCGCGCAACTCATCCTCCAGGCGGATGCGCTCGCGAACCAGGCTTTCCCGGTGGGCCCGGTTGATACCCGCTTGCTTGGAACCCGTGACGATGCCCGCGATGAGCAGCCCCACCCCCGCGACTCCGCCCAGCGTCGTGCCCACCCCCAGGGCCAGCAAGGTGCCGGCGTCGTCGTCATTCGACGAGCTCATGCCGACGATGATGAGGGGAATGCCCAATAGCAGCAACGGGGACAGCACGTAGCCCGAGTACGCCATCACCAACGACCCCGCGGGCCAGTTCGTGTCAACGGAGCGAATCTCGCTCTGGAGCATCGCGATCTGCTGCGTCAGCTCGCGAGCGCGGGCGTCCAGGTCCTCCGGCAGGGGCGGCGGCGTGGACGTCCCAGAGACGTCCGGCGCCTCCGCCGGGGCCTGGGCCACGAGGAGCCGGGTGGACACGGGCCGCTCGGACACGGGCGTCAGAAGTGAGTGGGACGTCGATGTGGACGCGGTGGCCAGCAACGCAGCGGCGACGATTGACAACATGTGTGGCGTTTCCCCCAGGTGTGGAGCAGGCGGGCGACCCTAGCATCCGCCCAGGCACGAAGGGCTCGAAGCCAGCTTGCATCCAGGGGACCTTCTGGCATGTTCGCCGCAGCCATGCGCCGCTTCATCGTCACCGCCGCCCTCCTCTGTTCCGCCCTGTCCGGCCTCACCGGCTGCAAGGGCGCCTGCCGCGAGCTGTCCGAGAAGCTGTGCGACTGCTCCATCAACTCGGTGGAGAAGGAGCTGTGCCTTCGCCGCGCCTCTCAGGAGGAAAACCGCGTGGAGCCCACCGCCGAGGATGAGGCCGTGTGCGAGGAGCGACTGGCCGGCTGCGACTGCCGCGCCATCGAGACCGACGAAGGCAAGCGCGCCTGCGGCCTCTCCCGCTGAGGCGGCCCACCTGACCGGAGGCTCCGGGTGCCTGTGCCCCGGACGCCGCCCGTCTCGCTTGACGGCGCCCGCACGCCGCTCAGGTCCCCGACACCACCGGCTTCACGGGCTCGCGCGACGCCCCCTCCCCCCAGGGCGTCAGCGCGGCGCGGATGCGTGAGCGCAGCGGTGTCTCCACGGCGCGGTGCACCCACAGCGACGCGGGCACGCCCAGCAACAACACGGTGGCCAGCAGTCCTTCGGGCGTGCGCAGCTCCACCCAGGGCGACACCCAAGCCCCCAGGCCCTTGGCCGCCTCCGACACCGGGTACTGGAGCAGGTAGAGCGCGTAGCTGGCGCCTCCCAGCTTCACCAGCGTGGGCCGTGACAGCAGCCAGCCCAGGGCGCCTCCGCCCCGCGCCAGCCCGTACACCAGCAGCCCCGACGCGGGCGCCAGCAGGGCGTTGTGCATCAGCGGGTACGGCACCCTCGAGCCCGCCGCGCCCGCCGCCACCAGCAGTGCCGTCCCCAGCGCCGCCAGCACCGCGCCGGAGCCCTTCGCCCCTCCCGCCGCGCGCTCGCGCACGAAGCACCAGCCCAGCAGGACGCCGAAGAGGAACTCCGGCAGCCGCGCCAGCGGGTTGAACTTGAGCGCCATCAGCCAGGGCCCCGACGCATGCACGTCCACGGGGCCCGGGCCGTCCGGCAGGAGCGCCAGGTACAGCAGCGGCGGCAGCAACCCCAGCACCCACGCGCCGCCCAGGGCCACGGGGAGCCACGCGGGCTTGAGCCGGGGCAGCCCCTTCGCCAGCCGGGGAAAGAGGCCGTAGAAGCAGGCCTCCACCGCCACGGACCAGCCCGGCGGATTCCAGTACAGCGCGAGCCGGGGAACCCAGGCCTGGAGCAGCGCCAGCGTCGCCACCCCGCCCACCGCGAGCTTCGCGGCGGCCACCTTCCAGCCGTTATCCGCCACGGACGCGGCGATGGTGGTGGGCGCGGACAGGAGGAACGTCAGCACGTAGACGGGGTACACGCGGGCGACGCGCGCGGCCCAGAAGGCCCTGGGCGACGTCTCCATGCGCCCGTCCGCGTCCAGGTAGTTCCAGGCGAGCACGAAGCCGGACAGGACGAAGAAGACGCCCACCGCGGCATAACCCGCGCCCACCCAGCTCCGCAGCGCTTCTGGCGCCGTGCCCAGACACGGCGCCGCGAAGTGGAACAACACGACGTGCAGGGCCGCGACGAAGCGCAGCCCCGTCAGCGCGTCGAGGGCCCTGCTCCCGCTCACCGCTACCGCCGGCCGATGCCGTAGTACGTGAAGCCCAGCTCACGCATGCGCGCCGGGTCGTACACGTTGCGGCCGTCGAACACGACGGGCGACTTCATCAGCGTCTTCATGCGCTCGAAGTCCGGGTGGCGGAACTCGTTCCACTCCGTCACCACGAAGAGGCCGTCCACGCCCTCCAGCGCCTCGTAGGGCACGGAGGCGTAGCGGATGCGATCACCGAAGACGCGCTTGGCCGTGTGCGGAGACACCGGGTCGTGCGCAATCACCTGGGCGCCCTTGCCGATGAGGCCCTCGATGACCTCGATGGACGGCGCCTCGCGCATGTCGTCCGTCTTCGGCTTGAAGGCCAGACCCCACACGCCGAACTTGCGGCCCTCCAGCGAGCCGTAGTGCTTGGCCGCCTTGGTCACCAGCAGCTTCTTCTGGCGCTCGTTGGTGCGCTCCACCGCGCGCAGCAGGTCCAGCTCCAGGCCGTAGTCACGCGCGGTGGCCACCAGCGCCTTCACGTCCTTGGGGAAGCAGGAGCCGCCGTAGCCCACGCCCGGGAAGAGGAACGGATAGCCGATGCGCTTGTCCGACCCCAGGCCCTTGCGCACGAAGTCCACGTCCGCACCCACCTTCTCGCAGAGCGCGGCGATGTCGTTCATGAAGGAGATGCGCGTGGCCAGCATCGCGTTGGCCGCGTACTTCGTCAGCTCCGCCGAGCGCGTGTCCATGAACAACACCGGGTTCTCGGTGCGCACAAAGGGCGAGTACAGGTCCGCCATCACCTTGCGGGCGCGCTCGGAGTCCACGCCAATGACGACGCGGTCGGGCTTGAGGAAGTCGTCCAGCGCGGCGCCTTCCTTGAGGAACTCCGGGTTGGAGACGACGTCGAACTCGATGTCCGTCACCTTGCGGATGGCCTCGCGCACCTTGTCCGCGGTGCCCACCGGCACGGTGCTCTTGTCCACCACCACCGTGTACTGCTTCATCGCCTTGCCAATCTGCTCGGCGGCGGCCAGCACGTACTGGAGGTCGGCGTCGCCGCTCTCACCTTCCGGCGTGCCCACGGCGATGAAGACGACCTGGGCGTTGGTGACGGCCTCCGTCAGGTCCCGGGTGAAGAACAGGCGCTTCTCGCGCACGTTCTTCTTGATGAGCTCCTCCAGGCCGGGCTCGTAGATGGGCACCTCGCCCGCCTGGAGCATGCGGATCTTCCGCTCGTCGATGTCCACGCACGTGACGTCGTTACCCGAGTCCGCGAAACAGGTGCCCGCGACCAGTCCGACGTAGCCGGTTCCGATGATGGCAATACGCATTGAGGGAGCCCCAGTGAATGTCTCTTGCAGGACTCATACGCCGGGAGGGAGTCCGAAAGAAAGCCCATCCCCGTCACTGGGGCTCCTCTGTGAGCAGCCGGGCTTACTGGCCCGTGAGCAGGCGGCGAACCCGCTCCATCCCCTTGAGGGCCGAGGTCCGGCCGGGGGTGCATACAGGACCCACCACCGTCCGCTCCAACAGCTCCCGCGTCGCCCGGCGCAGCGGCGGCAGCGCGGCGGTGGCGTCCGCGGCGGCGTCCGGGAACAAGCGCGCGACAATCGACAGGGACGTGTAGAGGGCCCGCTCCAGGCGCCACTCCGCGGCCCGGGCCAGCAGCACCGGCACATCCAACGGACGCGAGTACACGCCGCCCATCCACTTCGCGCCGGTGACGAGCTCGCGCAGGTCGATGAAGGACAACCACGGCACCGCGTATCCATGGCGCGCATGCTCCAGCGCCACCAGCAGCACCGCGTCCTCCAGCTCCGGGCGGTAGAGGGAGGGGCCATACACGCGCATGGGCTTCGCCCGCTCGAGGATGCCCGCCGTCTGTTCGCGGCGCTGGGGGCCCAGCACGTCCGAATAGAGCAGGATGACCGTGCGCCCGTCGGACACCACCTTCGTGGCGCCGCTGTTCTCCGTGTCGGGCTCTGGGGCGAACTCGTGGTGGGACAGGAAGCCCGAGAAGCCGTCCACGTCCAGGCGCTTCATCAGGATTTGCAGCTCCGGCACGGGCCGGAAGCCCACGTGCGGATAGAGCGAGTCCGCGAAGGACGCGGCCCCCATCAGCACCAGCTTGCGTCCCTCCAGCGCGCCCACGATGCGCTTGAAGTTCACGAGCTTCATCACGTTGTCGTTGACGGAGCCCTGATAGATGCTGAGCAGTTTGTCCCGAGCCCACTCCGGCGCGTTGCCCGCGCCCAGCCGGTACTCCAGGTTGTAGGCCGCCAGGGGCGCCAGGCCCTGCATGATGGCCCAGTCCACATACTCTTCCCAGGGCGCCCCCCGAAGCGCGCCACGCGGCGGGTCGAACGAAGAGAGAACTCGGAAGGTATCGAGAAGACCGGCGGACATGGGCCCCCCTTTAACGGTCCGGACGCATGGCCTGCAACGTCCGGATGGCGTCACGCCCGAGCGCCAAGGGTGAACAGCCGACACTGGGCGGCCTTTCAGGGTGGGTCCCCAAACCGGTCCGAGTGAATACCTGGGCCGCCCGGTACGTCGCGGGCCGGGCAGGCTTTCTTGGAGGCGGCATGTCGCAGCAGGGATGGTCGGACGGGCGTCCGGGCCGTTGGCTCACGCTCGGAGCGCTCGGATGGGTGGCGTGCACAGGCACGACACCCGCGGAACCTCCGGCATTCGACAACACCACGGCGGTGGAGTCGGAGGCCCGGTGCGAGATGCGGCCGCCCTTCGAGCCCCACTTCGAGCCCGAGGTGGAGTGGGCGTGGACGGCCAGTCCCCTCATGCCCACGCATACCAACGCGCAGGCCACGCCCGTGGTGGTGGACGTCAACGCGGATGGCGTCCCCGACGTGGTGTTCAACAGCTTCGAGGGCTGGAACTTCAAGACGAACGGCGTGCTGCGCGCCATCAGCGGCGCGGACGGCTCGGACCTGTGGGCGGTGACGGACCCGGCGTACCGCACCCGGGGCTCCGCCAGCGTCGCCGCGGGCGACATCGACGGCGACGGCAAGGTGGAGCTGTGCACCGTGCCGGAGAGCGCCCAGGGCATCATCTGTTTCGAGCACACCGGCGCCTTCAAGTTCCGCGCGGACGGCCCCCCGCTCGACTGGGGCGGCGTGTCCCTGGCCGACCTGGACGGGGACGGGTCGGTGGAAATCATCGCCGGCAACCACGTCTACGACAGCAGCGGGACGCTCCGGTGGGTGGGGAGCGACGGCGTGGGCAGCCCGGCCAACGACACCGGACCGCTGGCGTTCGCCGTGGACCTGGACGGGGACGGGCTCCAGGAGGTGGTGAATGGCCGCGCCATCTACCGGCATGACGGCACGCTCAAGTGCAAGGCGGCGGAGCTGGGCCACGGGCTCGCGGGCGTGGGCAACTTCGACGCGGGCCCCGAGGGCGAAATCGTCGTGGTGTGGGGCGGCCACGTGTCCTTGATGGACGCGAACTGCAAGGTGAAGTGGACCGTGCAGCACCTGGGCGGCGGCGTGGGTGGACCTCCGAACATCGCGGACTTCGACGGGGACGGGCAGCCGGAGATTGGCGTGGCGGGTGCGTCCCACTACGCCGTGTTCGAGTCGAACGGCACGGTGAAGTGGCTGAGCCCCACGCAGGACCACAGCTCCAACCGCACCGGTTCCTCCACCTTCGACTTCGAGGGCGATGGCCGCGCCGAGGTCGTCTACGCGGACGAGACGGCGCTGCGCATCTACGACGGCGTGACAGGTCAGGTCCGCTTCGAGGCGCCGCACAGCTCGTGCACCGCGTATGAGAATCCGGTGGTCGCGGACGTGGACGGTGATGGCAACGCCGAAATCATCGTCGCGCAGAACACGGCCTGCGGCTACGGCGACTTCCAGGGCATCCGCGTGTACCGGGACCGCAAGGACGGCTGGGTGAACACGCGGCGCATCTGGAACCAGCACGCCTACTCCGTCACCAACGTGAATGACGACGGCACCCTGCCCGCGCGCCCCGTGAGCAACTGGCTGGCGCCGGGGCTCAACACCTTCCGCACCAACAGCCAGGGCACGGGCACCGTGCGGCCCTTCGCGGCGCCGGACCTCGCCATCGGGCAGGTGACGGCCACGTGCACGGGCGAGGGCGCGGTGATGCTCGGCGCGCGGGTGCGCAACCAGGGGGACTCGGCGGCCTCGGCGGGGGTCCAGGTGGCCTTCTACCAGGACGCGGTGGGCGAAGGCGGCACGCTCCTGGGCGTGGCCACCGTGCCCCACAAGCTGAAAGCGGGCGAAGAGACGTCCGTGGAGCTGGCGCTCGACACCCCGGAGAGTGGCTGGGTGCTGGTCTACGCGGTGGTGGATGACGACGGCACCGGCACCGGACGCGAGCTGGAGTGCCGCGAGGACAACAACGCCGCGTCGGCGCAACTGAAGCTGGCGTGCGCACCAAACGAGCCTCCAGTGGCGTTGTGCCGGGACGTCGTCGTGGAGGCGGACGCGCAGTGCCGGGCCTCGGCCAACGTGGACCACGGCAGCCATGACCCGGACGGACAGCCGGGCCCCTTCACGCTGACACAGACGGCGCCCGGGCCCTTCGGCCTGGGGCGACATGCCGTGACGCTGACAGCCCACGACGGCGAAGACAGCGCGGTGTGCCAGGCCACGGTGAAGGTGGTGGACACGACGCTGCCGTCCATCCTCTGTCCGGCGCCGCAGGTGCTGGAGTGCGTGGCGGGCGGCGCGGAGGCGACCTACACCGCTCGGGCGGAGGACAACTGCGGGCCGGTGTCGGTGACGTGCACGCCGCCGGATGGCTCCCGGTTCCCGCTGGGGCGCTCGGTGGTGGACTGCAACGCGGTGGATGGCTCCGGCAACGCGTGCGGCTGCGCCTTCTCCGTGACGGTGCGGGACACGCGGGCGCCCGTGCCCGGCGCGTCCCTGGGCAAGCGGCTGTGGCCGGCGGACCACCAGTACCGCACGGTGACGCTGGCCGAGTGCGCGGCGCCCGCGAAGGACGCATGCATGGGAGACCTGTCGTTGGAGCGGTACGGCCGCATCGTCCGGGTGACGTCGGATGAGTCCGAGGACGTCGCGGGCATCTGCGACGGCACCACTTGCGACGACATCGACGTGCGGGTGAATGCCACCTCCGTCCAACTGCGCGCAGAGCGCGACGACACCGGGGATGGCCGCGTCTACACGGTGCACTACGTGGTGGAGGACCCGTCCGGAAACCGGGCCGACGGGCGCTGCACCGTGGAGGTGCCGCGGGATTCGGCCGGCCAGCAGGTGCACGACAGCGGTCCGAAGTACTGCGTGGGCCAGGGCTGCGCGCCGGGCCTGGGCGGCAGCCCGCTGTGTCCGTGAGGTGAGCAAGGCAGGGGCGTGGAGCGGCGTCGCTCCACCGCCCCGCTTCCGCCCCGCGCATCAGGCGCCGCGACGCGGGTCCCGCACGGCGGGAAGTGTGGCGTCTCCTTCATGAGGCAGGTTCGCATGAAGACGCTGCCTGGCGTGCTGGCGGTGGGAGGGCCTGGCTGGCTGCGGCGGAGGCATGCCGCGCACCCAGCTCAGCCTGGACGGCGCAGCCTCGCCCGCACGGCGTTCCGTGCTCGCCGGACGCCATATCGCGCCACGGAGCCCATCCGTGGCGCCAGCAGCAGCTTCGCCGCCATCCACCCGGTCCGGCCATCCAGCAGCGACGCCCCCAGCAGCCGCGCGTCGGAGAAAAAACGCCGTGCGAGCACTTGCTGCCAGCGAGGCGGAGCCAGCGGCGCCAGCGCCTCGTCCGGCACCGGCGCCGCCAGGAGCCGCCGCGCCACGGCCCACGCATACCAGGCCGCATGTGGGAAGGCCGTGCCGCGTGCCCGCTCCACCACCATCCGCCAGTCCAGCCGCGTATCCGCCAGCGCCAGCAGCTTCAAGTCGAAGAGCCACGCCAACCGCTGCAACGCGTGGTTGCTCGCGTGCAACGCCAGGTAGACGGCCTCGTCCTCGGGCCGTAGCCACCGCACCGCCCGGCCATCCACCGCGCCCGTCTCCGCCCGCGCCAGCAGCGCGTCGCCCTCCAGCGCCTCGCCCCATCCCGCGAGCGCGCGGTAGTGCAGCTCCACCAGCCCCGCCGGCCCGGCCAGCTCCAAGTGGTGAGAGTCCTCTTCCCCGTGCCGGGCGCCGTCGTCCCGCCGCACCGAGAGCCCCACGCGGGCCAGCGCCTGGACCGCGGCGCCCACATCCGCGCGTGCCACCAGCAGGTCCACGTCCGTGGTGGCTCGCTGCAACGGGTCCGGATACAGCCGCAGCGCCAGCCCATACCCCTTTGAGCAGCACCGGTACCTGCCCCACCGTCGCCAGTGCGTCCAGGCTTCGCAGCAGCAGCATCTTCACGCGCAGCGCCCGCGCCGCGTTCCCCAATGCTTCCCGGCGCAGGGACGCACTCGCGGGCTCGGGCAGCGCCCAGCCCGCCCGTTCCACCGCGTGCGCCACGAAGCCCACCAGCCCGTGCCCCACCGCCGTGTGGACCAGTCCGTCCGCCTCCGCGCCCTCCGGAGCGGCGCGCACCGGGGCGTCCGGCCACGCCCGCAGCAGCGCATGGAGCGCGCTTGCCCCCGGGGGCATCGAACCACCCGGACTGGCGCGAGACGGCGCTCGCCCGTCTGGCATCACTTCCTCATCGCGACCAGGCGTCCGGGCTCGGCGTCGGCCCGGGGCCGGAGCCGCCCGGCGACCTCCGCCACCGCGTCCGCCACCTGCTCCAGTGCCAGTTCCTCATCGCGGTTGATGGCGGCCCGGCCATCTCGCCACACCAGCAGCATCGCACCCAGCACCTCGCCGTCGGCCTCGAGCGTGATGCGGACCTCGAATGGCACCCCCGAGCCCGCGGGCCGCTGGGCTTCGAAGACGACGTTGTCCGCGAGCCCCGTGGGACGGACGCGCTGGAAGTGCAACTCCTGGCGCGACAAGCCCAGGGCATCCGCCAGCGGGCGCACCGCGTTCCACACCACCTCCAGCGAAGGCGACGCGCGCACGGCGCGGGTGACGTCCTTCACCATGGTCCGCAGCCAGAGGTTGCGCTGACGTACCTGGTGCATGCCCCTGGCGCGGCCCAGGTCCAGGTAACCCAGCCGCCGCATCAGCAGCACGATGAGCACGCCCATGCCACACAGCAGCATGGCGCTCTGTGCGCTGTTGGCGAAGTTCAGCGCCAGCGCCACCAGCATGAAGAGGCCACACAGGCCATACAGCACCAGCACGGTAGCGCGGTGGCTGAGCACCAGGTGGCTCATCAGCCGGTGATGGATGTGCTCCCGGTCGGCGCTGAACATCGGCCGCCCCAGCAACGAGCGCCGCACCATGGCCAGCAGCGTGTCCATGATGGGCAGCCCCAGCGCCATCACCGGCACCAGCATGGCCACCGCCGTGCCGCTCTTGGTGCTCGTCTTGATGGACACCGCGGCCAGCACGAAGCCCAGGAACATGCTCCCGGTGTCCCCCATGAAGATGGAGGCCGGGTTGAAGTTGAACACCAGGAACCCGAGGATGGCGCCCGCCAGCGCCGCCAACAGCAATGACAGCAGCACGTCGCCTCGCGACAGCGCGAGGATGAAGTTGGTGCCGACGCCGAAGAAGGCCACGCCGCCCGCGAGCCCATCCAGGCCGTCGATGAGGTTGAGCGCGTTGACCACGCCCACCACCCACAACACGGTGAAAGGCAGACTCAACGCGCCCAACACCAACTCCGGGCCGAATGGGTTGGCGATGACGTCGATGCGGAACCCCATGGCATACAAGCCGAACGCCACCGCGAACTGGACAGCGAACTTCAGACGGGCGCCCGCGCCCCGCAGGTCGTCGTAGAGGCCCAGCGCCACAATCGCCGCGCCGCCCAGGAACAGGCCCACCACCAGCTCCGTGTGGGAGCGGAAGTGGTACCCCACGCCAGAGTCCACCAGGAACAACGCGCACAGCGGCGCGAAAAATCCACCGACGATGCCCACCCCGCCCAGCCGGGGAATCGGCCGGACATGGACCTTCCGGCTGGAATTCGCCTGGTCCAGCCATCCCCACGCCAGGGCCCGGTCGCGCACCAGTCGCGTCAGTGCCAGTGCCACCAGCAGCGAGACGAAGAAGGCGACCAGAAGCGTAATCATGGGGCGTGCACCGTCCGCGCATCGTGGCGGCCGGCGGCTCCACGCGTCAATGCACGCGGGAGTACGATAGGTTTGTGAAGCAATGGGCCTTTGCGTCCGCCCGCAGTCCAACCAGGCAAGCGCCCTTTCTAGACGGTCCGCGGCGAGCGGAGAAGCGACTCGTAAAGGATTGACGTGCGCTCGGCAATGTCCCGCCACGTCATGTCCCGCACCGCGGCCTGCGCGGCTTCACGCAACCGGAGCAGGCGAGCGCGGTCCTCCGCCAGCGAGCGCAGCGCCACCACCTGCGCGGCGACGTCTCCCATCGGTACCAACCACCCCGTCTCACCGTCACGCACGACCTGGGGCGCCACGCCCACCGGCGTAGACACCGGCGTGAGCCCGCTGGCCATCGACTCCACCAGCGCCATCCCGAAGCCCTCCGAATGGCTGGGGAAGAACAGCACCTCTTCGTCCCGCAGCAGGCGCGGCAGCTCGGCGCGTGGATAACGAGGCACCACGCGCACGTGCTCGCGCGCCCCAGCGGGAAACGCCGCCAGCACCTCCGCCTCCGGGTTGCCCGTGCCGTACAACGTCAGCGTGAAGGACACGCCTTCGGCATGCAGGTGGGTGGCGACGGCCACCATCTCCGCGCGCCCCTTGAGCGCCAGCCAGCTCCCCACACACGCTATCCGCAGCGGCGCACCAGGCGCGGAAGGCGTGGGCGAAGGCAGCCCCTGGAAGGCCACATCCAGCCCATGGGGGATGACACTCAACTGACGCGCGGGCACGCCCAGCCGTTCCGTCGCGTAGGCGGCATCCTGCGTGTTGAGCAGCACCGCATGGTCCGCGCGCAGCAGGGTCTGGCGCACCTCCCAGAGGCGATAGCCGCCATGGTACAGCGGGTACTTCCAGCTCAGCGCCAGGTGCCCCGCACGCGCGTCGGCGCGCAGCCGTTCGGAGAAGGTGTGCTCCAGGCCGTGGCTGCGCGTCACCAGGGCATGGCGGGCCCGCGCCCCCGGACGGCCCAAGCGCATCCAGGGCCACGCATCCCCAGTGGTGATGTCCAGCACGTCGTACCGACTCGCGGCCCGCAGCAGGTGTGCGGTGAGCATCCAGGGGAACCGCAGCTCGTGCACCGTCGTGTGGTGCCGCAGGCCGGGATAGGCGTCGTCGTAGCTGAAGTAGTCCACCTGGCAGCCCCGCGCCGCCAGCGCCTGCCCCAGCGCGAGCGTCACCCCCGGCGCCCCCATGTCCGGGTTCAGGGGATGGTGGATGCCAAGCAGGATGCGCATGAGAAGGTGGCGGACTTCTAGAACACCCGGAGGGGGCCTGCCTGCTTTTCATGGATGAGCGGCGTGGGCGAGAATGGCACCGTTCCCCATCCCCATGTCCCTGCATTCCGCTCCCACGTTGCAGGCGAGCCTCGACTCGCGTCGCAACAACCTGGACTTCCTGCGCTTCGCCGCGGCGACGTGCGTATTGCTCAGCCATGCCTTCCCCCTGGGCGAGGGCAAGGGGACGGTGGAGCCGCTGGAGTCCTTCACCCGGGGACAGTTCTCCCTGGGACGGCTGGGCGTCGCGGTGTTCCTCATCATCAGCGGCGTGCTCATCACCCGGAGCTGGGAGCGGACGCCCGACGCGGCGCGCTTCATCTGGGCCCGGGTGCTGCGCATCTTCCCCGGGCTGGGGGCCATGCTGCTGCTGACGGTGGGGGTGCTGGGGCCGGCCTTCACCCGGCTGTCCCTGGGCGACTACTTCACGGCCCCGGACACGGCCCTGTACCTGCTGGGCAACTTCGCCCTGAACTGGCCCCAGTGGCACCTGCCGGGCGTCTTCGAGGCGAACGCCTACCCCCACGCCGTCAACGGCTCGCTGTGGACGCTGAAGTACGAGGTCGGCTTCTACCTGCTGACGCTGGGCCTGGGCCTGACGGGCCTCTTGCGCAAGGGCATGGTCATCTTCGGCCTCGTCGGCGCGGCGGTGGCCACCTTCGTCACCGGACGGCTGGGCTTCTGGCCGGAGCTGTACCTGTACTTCGGCGGCGGCGTGGCGCTGTACCAGTGGCGCGAACACGTGCGCATGAGCCCCTGGGTGGCGGCGGCGTGCGTGGTGGGGTGGCTCATCACGGCCCGGCTCGGATACGGCTGCCGCATCGCCACCGGCCTGCTGGGCGGATACGTCGTGCTGTACCTCGCCTTCCGGCCCATGGGGGCGCTGGCGGACTTCGGGCGCCGGGGCGACCTGTCCTACGGCGTCTACCTCTACGCCTTCCCCGTGCAGCAGGCCGTCACCACCCTGCTGGGCGGGCCCACGGCGTGGTGGGTGAACGCAGCGGTGGCCTTCCCCTGTGTGCTGCTGCTGGCGGCGCTGTCGTGGCGGTGGGTGGAGCAGCCCGCCTTGCGGCGCAAGGACAGGCTCCCCGCGTGGGTGAGGCGTCCGGCGGTCTCCGTCACAGCGGTTCCGAAGACGCCGTCCCGGCCGGCTGGGCCGCACTGAAGTTGTCGCCCGCCAGCCGGTCATACGTGAGCAGGCGGTAGCGCCGCATCCAGTCCTCCCATGAGCCCGGCTCCTGGGCCTTGGGGACCTTGTCGCCCGCGGGCAGGTATTCGCCGGAGGCGTTGCGCAGCAGGTCTCCCCGGACCACGGGCAGCACCTTGGACAATTCGGAGACGAAGGCGAAGAAGCCCGGAGGCCGCAGCCCCGCCGTCTCGAGGATGCGCGGGGTGAGCATGCTGATGCTCAGGTGGATGTCCTGCCGGGGCACGGGGAAGTTCGTCCAGAGGACGACGGGGACCTCCGCCATGCGCTCGCGCTGCGCGTCCGTCCATGGCTCCTGGAAGTAGCCGGCCTCGCGATAGGTCGCGTAGTCCGAGCCCAGCATCGGCAGGTGGTCCCCGAAGAGCACCAGCAGCGTCTTGCGTTTGCGAGCCTCCAGCTTGCGCACCAGCCGCTCCACGGCCGAGTCCATCTGCCGCAGCTTGTGCACGTAGTTCTTCAAGAGCAGCCGGTTGTCCGGCGAGAGCTTCTCGCCCTGCACCTCGATCCGCTCCTCGCCGGTGAGCGGCAGGTTGTAGGGCCCGTGGGTGGACATCGTCACGGCCATGATGAACCGCGGCTGACGCTCGTCGGAGAGCTCGTGGAGGATGTGGTCGACGACCTCCTCGTCCGACACCCAGGGCCCTTCGAGCCGGGGGGAAGTGAAGTCCGTGAGCGACTGGAACGTGTCGAAGCCCAGCAACGGGTACACCACGTCGCGGCTCCAGTAGAACGCGTGGAACGGGTGGATGGCCAGCGTCTGGTAGCCCGCGCGGCGGAACAGCGACGGCAGCGCGTCCACGGGACGCATCACATAGTGCTGGTAGGGAAACGCGCCGTCCGGGGCGAACGACGAGGACATGCCCGTCAGGAGTTCGAACTCCGCGTTGGCCGTGCCACCACCGAAGGCCGGGCTGATGAGGTTGCCCGAGCTGTGGCGCTCCATGAGCGACCGCACGAAGGGCAGCGGATCCTCGCTGAAGGGGATGCCCAGCCGCGTCGGGTCCCAGAGCGATTCGGCCATGAAGACGACGACGTCGACGGGCTCCTGGGGCGCGGCGGGCACCACGCCCGGAGGGCCCCCCAGGGCCGCGTGCACCTGCGCCTGGGAGTACTCACTGCCCGGCTCCAGCCGCAGCCCCTCCCAGTTCCAGAGCATCATCAGCGTGAGCCCGTTCATCTGGAAGTTGGAGCGCTGGTCCCACACCTGGTCGTAGATGCCGAAGCGGTTGAAGACGCGCCGCACGGGCAGGTGCTGTTGGAAGATGATGACCAGCAGGTACGCCACCGCCGCCAGCGCCAGGTTGCGGCGTCCGGCCTTGGGCAACGGGTACCGGGGCGTGCCGCGCGCCACCGCGCGCCACATGACGGCGAGCATGGCCACCAGCAGCAGACACGAGCCAATGGCCGCCACCGCGCCGCCGCCGGGCAGCAGCGTGGGCGCCAGCGATGTCACCTGCCGCCACTCCAGGAAGTCCCAGGGCATCAGCGGCCGGTCGATGAGCTGCACCTTCCGGATGTGCAGGGTGACGGTGAAGAGCATCGCCGCCGCCACCAGGGCCCCCGAGATTCCCACCCGGTTCGTCACCGCCCACAGCAGGCCCGTCACCGCGGAGATGACGCCCACGCTGAGGAGCATGGAGTAGACGTTGCGCTGGGTGATGCCCTCCAGGCCCGAGGACGAGAAGACGGCGATGGTCAGCTCCATGGCCCCGACGAGCACCGCCGAGGCCAGGATGACGCCCACCAACGGCCACAGGTTGGAGGGGGGCCGCTGGAAGAACAAGGTCTTGGGAATCCGTGCGCGACGTGCCAACGACAGGTGCCTCCAGGAGCCGACCAGGGAGCGGGAGGGCGCGGAGACTACCCGACAGGCCCCCTGGCGTTCCATGCGCCTGGGGTCGGGGTTCTGCCGCCTGCCACGCTGTGTGCGGGCGGGCATCCGGCGGAGCGCCCCATGCCCCGTGTACCCAGGCTCACTTCATGGGTGGCTGGGCCAGCAGCGCGGCGCCAATGGCACCGGAAAGTTCTCCCAGTTCCGCGACGCGCACGGGCGGCTGGCGCTCGGGGACGAAGATGTGCGGGCGCATGGCCTCGTGGATGCGGCCGGCGAATTCAGGCCCCAGCCGCGTGCCCAGGCCTCCGCCCAGGACGACTGCCTCCACGTCCAGCAGGTTGATGGCGGAGGCGAGCCCCGCGCCCAGCATCCGCACCGCGCGGCCGAAGAGCCACGTGGCCAGTGCGTCCTCCTGCGCCAGCGCCCGGGCCCAGATGCTGCTGGTCAACCGGGTGCGGCCCTTCTTCCGCATCAAGTCGAAGAGAATCGTCGTCTCGCCCTGGCGCACGGCCTTGTGCGCACGGCGCTCCATGGACGCGCGGCCCGCGTAGGCCTCCAGGCAGCCGCGCCGGCCACAACCACACCGGGCACCGCCCGGCTTCACCACCATGTGGCCCACCTCGCCCGCCGCGCCCCGGCCTCGCCAGGGCACGCCGTCCAGCACCAGCCCACCGCCCACGCCCGTTCCCCACCAGACGCCCAGCAGGGAGCGAAATGCGCGGCCCGCGCCCAGCCGGTACTCCGCCGCCACCGCCACCTGGACGTCGTTGCCCAGCACCACGGGCCGGCCCACCCGCGCGCCCAGGTCCCCCGCCACTGGGTAGGGCGTGCTCCAGCCCCGGCCCACGTTGCTGACATGTCCCAGCGTGCCCTCGTTGGCGTTCACCGCGCCGGGCGCGCCCACGCCCACCCCCAGGAGCTGACGGGACGTCAGGCCCGCCGCGTGCGCCGCGCCCTCCAAGGCGTCGTGGATGGCGCGCACCACGTCGCCGGGCTCGCCGTCGGCGGGCGTGGGCTGGCGCATCTTCCCCAGGACGGTGCCGGCGCGGTCCACCACCACGGCCTCGATTTTCGTCCCGCCCAGGTCGACGCCGCCCCAGCACTCCAGGGTGTCGCGCTCCGCCGCCTTCCCTCGCGAGCCCACCGCGTTCGCCTCCCGCATGACACGCCTCCCCAACGAAGATGCGCAGTCCGCCACGGACCGGGTGAAGGCGGCGGGAAGGCAAGGGAGCGGCCGGCCCGCGTGCCGCCCGGCCTGTCCGTGAGCAACGATTCCCCACCAACGCTTCCACGGCGCCTCGCGGGGCCCGCTAGAAAGGCGCTCCACACAGACGCGCGACAGGAAAGGGGCAAGGGATGGACCTCATCGGACAGCTCTCTCAGCAGCTCGGAGTGAATGGAACGCAGGCCCAGGGGCTGGCGGGCTCGCTGCTGAAGTTGGTGCAGGGCACGGTGCAGGAGAAGCTGGGCCCCGACGCCGCGAACCAGATGGGCCAGGCCATTCCAGAGATGGAGAGCTGGCAGCAGGCCCCCAGCACCACGTCCGCGCCCCAGACGGCGCCGGATGCGGGGGGCGGGCTGATGGGCGCGCTGGGCGGCCTCATGTCCGGTCAGGAGGGCAGCACGGGCGGCATGCTGAGCGCGCTGGGGGGCGTCGCGGGGCAGGCCGGTGATGTGGCCGCCGTGGTGTCCCTGCTGGGCCGCTTCAACATCGACGCGAGCAAGGCGTCCTTGGTGGCGCCCCTGCTGCTGAACTTCCTCAAGTCGCGCCTGGACCCCGCGCTCGTGGGCCGCATCCTCTCCGTGGTGCCGCTGCTGGCCGGCGCGGGCGGTGGTGGCAACACGCCCGGCGGTGGCGGCCTTGGGGGGATGCTGGGCGGGTTGTTGGGCGGCGGACGCTGACGCCCGCGCCGTCAGCGGCCCGACACGCGCTGGCGCACGGTGGTGGCCAGCGCCCACGGCGGGAAGCCCAGCATGTAGCGCCAGCGCGGCACCGCCAGGTGGAGCGGCAGGCCGCGCCGGTACAAGTCCAGCGCCAGGTCCACGCGGCGCTGGGACAACAACCAGTGCGTCACGTGGCGCAGGCTGTAGAGCAGCATCTCCAGCCGCTCACGCCTGCGGGCCGTGCCTCCCGGGTAGCGCCCCAGGCGCTCCTGCTCCAGGAGATACCGCGTACCCCGGTAGCCGGACTCCAGTGACGTGGACGTGGAGCCCACGTGCTGCCGGTAGCCCACCACCACGGGCGCGCGCACCCAGGCGAAGCCCGGGTCCGTGCCCAGCCGGTACAGCAGGTCGTAGTCCTCGCCACTGATGCGCAGCGGGGTGAAGCCCCCCACGCGCCGCAGCGCCTCCGTGCGCACCGCCAGCACGCACGCGGTGCGCGGCGTCCGGTCCTCCGCGCTGGCCAGATAGTCCGCGAAGCGCAGCACCTGGAGCGGCTCGCGGCTCACGGTCGCCAGGGTTTCGGCCCGGGAGAACAGCGCCGCCGTGCCCAGCACCAGCGACGTCCCTTCCGCCTCGAGCACCCGCCGGTACGTGGCCAGCGTCCAGGGGAACCACACGTCGTCACTGTCCAGGAAGGCCACGTAGGTGCCCCGGGCCTCCTGGATGCCCAGGTTGCGCGCGGCGCCAGGGCCCGCGTTGCGCTGGCTGAGCACGCGCACCTGTTCGCCATAGCGGGCCAGCGTCTCCAGCGTGTCGTCGGTGGAGCCGTCATCCACGACGAGCACCTCGAAGTCACGCTCCTCCTGCGCGAACACGGACGCGAGCGCCGCCTCCAGCAGCCGCGCCCGGTTGTACGTGGGGATGATGACGGAGAAGAACGGCATGTCACACGCGGGCGCGCAGGCCCATCTGGGAGATGCCCAGGAAGGTGGCCAGTTGCTTGCGGTACTCCGGCAGGCTCATGCGCCCGCGCAGCAGCGTCTGCGTCAGCACCGCCGAGTTGTACGGCAACGTCCCCACCAGGATGGCCCGCATGGCCGTCTCGTGCAGCCGGCCGTGGTGCTTTCGGAAGTACGCCAGGCGCGTGCGCCACAGCTCGATGCGCACCTTGTCCGCCCCGGTGTCGGACGGACGGAACGAGCGGCTGGTCAGGTGCGTAATCACCGCCTCCGGGCAGAAGGCCACCTCCCAGCCCGCCTTCCAGGCCCGCACGCACCAGTCGGTGTCCTCGGTGTTGCCCAGCGGGGACATCTGCTCGTCGAGCAGGCCCACCTCCGCGAGCGCCTCCTCGCGCACCACGATGCAGGCGCCCAGCACCCAGCTCACGCGGGCCTCGTCGTGGCCGTACTGCGCCGGGTCGATGGCCATCGCCTTGAGGAAGTGGAGGGGACGCGGCAGGAAGACGATGTCGAAGAGCTGCCCGGCCAGCGACATGGGCCGGAAGGTGCAGTTCTGGATGGTGCCGTCCGCGTTCAACAGCCGCGCGCCCGCCATGCCCACGCGCGGGTTGTCATCCATGAAGCGCACCAGCGCGTCGAAGGCGCCCTCGTGGACGATGGTGTCGTCATTGAAGATACAGAAGTGACGGCCCCGGGCCTGGCGCAACACCTGGTTGTGGTTGGCGGAGAAGCCCTTGCGCTCCGTGTTGAAGAGCCAGCGCACCTGGGGAAAGTCGCGCCGCATGGCGTCCACGCCGCGACCGCCCGTGGCGTTGTCGACAATCCAGACCTCGAAGGAGCTGTCGCGCGTCGTCGCGTACAGCGTGCGCAGACAGTCGTGCAGCAACTCCGGATTGCTGTGATTGACGATGGAGATGACCAGGTCGGGCTTCTTCATCGGGACCTCCGCGTGTCTGCTCACGTCGACGCCGGACTCGCCGGAGTTGGCCTCGCGGCCCTCCGTGCCCGGATGAATTCGAGAATCTGCCTCAGCTCGCCCAGGAGTGGCAGCGTTCCCGGCAGCCGCTCACGGGCCCACACCAGGATGGCGAACAGCACCGCGCCCACCAGCGCCTGCGCCACCACACCCTCCTCCACCAGCCGCAGCGCCGCCAGACACGCCCCCAGCAGCACCAGCCCCAGGGTGACGAAGGGCTCCACCACCTGCCGCGTCAGCCCTCGCATCGACGGGTTGAGCCGCTCCACCAGCCACGCCGTCACCCACACCTCGGCCAGTCCCACCACCACGCCCGCGGGGCCCATGCCCTCCAGGCCGAAGCGTTGGATGGCCCACGTCCCCAGCCCCCACTTCGCCGCACCCACGCACACGACGACGGCCAGCCGCTCCCAGGGCCTGCCGCCCGCGTTCTGCGCCGTGGCCAGCAGCCCCACCAGGGTGGTGAGGATGCACTCCATGCTGAACCACTGCACCAGCACCACCGCGGGCAGCCACCGCGTGCCGAAGAAGAGGGGCACCGCCACGGGGACGGCCAGCACCGCCAGGGGAATGGCGAGCAGCAACACCGAGGCCAGCCGGCGCAGCGACGTGCGCAGGTACTCGGCGAAGCCCTCCGGGTCATCCTGCAACCGGCAGTAGGCGGGGAAGGCCACGCGGTTGAGCACCACGCTCAGCATCATCGGCGTGGAGGCCAGCGCCCAGGCCCAGTTGACCAGCCCCACCGCCTCCTTGCCCAACACGTGCCCCACCACCAGCGGCACCCAGCCCGCCACCATCGCCGCCACCAGGGGCGGAAGCTGGAACGCCAGCCCGAAGCCCAGGAGCCGCCGCAACACGTCCACGCGGAAGCGCCCCTGGGGACGCCAGGGGGACGCCCACCAGATGCACACCAGCCCCACCCCGCCGCGCACCAGGCCGCCCAGCGCCAGCGCCCAGGCTCCGAAGCCCAGCGCCGCCAGGGAGATGGTGGTGATGACCTGCACCACGTTTTCAATCAACTCGGCGCGGGCGATGACGGGGAAGGCGAGCTGGCGCTCCAGCGCCATCAACGGAATCACGCGCAGCGAGGACAAGAACAGGCCCAGCGCCAGCGCCCACACCATGGGCACCGCGCCGTCGCCCAGCGCATAGCCGCGCGTCAACTGGGGGGCCAGCAGACAGACGGAGGCCACCACGACGGCGGTGAGCGCCTGGTGGCACCAGAAGATGGTGAACGTCTCATCCCGCGTGGGCTCGTGCGGCTGGCGGACCAGCGCCGCGCTCAGGCCCAGGTCACCCAGGAACACGCCCAGGGAGGCCGCGTAGGACACGATTCCGAACAGGCCGTAATCTGACGGGAAGAGCAGCCGGGAGAGGAACAGCGCGCTCACCACGCGCAGCCCCTGGGACGCCACGGTCCGCGCCGCCAGGACGAACATGCCCTTCAGGGCACGCGCCTTGACTTCGACGGCGGTGGCTTCGGGCGCTGGGGTCGCGTTCATGGTGCGGAGCGGCCCGCTCCGGGTGTCCTGGGGAGGGCCAGCGCGCGGGAACGCGCGGGAACGGAAATGCTAGCGACAGCGCGCAGGGCCTACAAGCAACGCGCGTTCCCCGCACGGCGGGATGCCCCGCTCGCCTGCCTGGACACCGCGCCAGGGTTGCCCTTCCCGAAGCGCCGGGGCTACGGTCCGCCCACATGCGTCCCGGTGGAAACATCTTCCAGTTCCTGAAGCGCGAAGTCCTCGTGGGCGAGCACGAGGTGCTCCACCGCACGCTGAAGGAGGCGCTGGTCGGCACCTGCGACAGCGTGCTGGACATCGGCTGTGGCTCGCGCTCGCCGCTCCACAGCTTCTCGAACCTGCTCCCACACACGGTGGGCGTGGATGGCCACCCCACCAGCATCGAGCGCAGCCGGGCCGCGGGCATCCACCGCGAGTACCACTGCATGGACCTGATGGAAGCGGGCCAGCGCTTCGGTCCGAAGAGCTTCGACGCCGTCGTCGCGCTGGACGTCATCGAGCACTTCGACAAGCCAGGCGGATTCCGGCTGCTGGAGATGATGGAGTCGCTGGCGCGCAAGCGCGTCATCATCTTCACGCCCAATGGCTTCCTCCCCCAGGACGAGTGGGACAACAACGTCCACCAGGTGCACCGCTCCGGCTGGGAGGTCTACGACTTCGAGCTGCGCGGCTACCACGTCACCGGCATGAGCGGCTGGAAGCCCCTGCGCGGTGACTACGCCCTGCCGCGCATCCGGCCCTTCCGGCTGGGCAGCCGCCTGTCCATCCTCACCGAGCCCTTCGCCACGCGCTGGCCCCGTCACGCCTTCCAGCTCCTCGCCATCCGCGACATGGAAGTGTCCTGACGCCGCGCCATGCCTCCTTCGCGCACCGCTCCTGCCTGGCATGTCCTCACCGGCGAGTACCCGCCGCAGCCCGGCGGCGTCGGTGACTACACCCGGCAACTGAGCCGCGCGCTCGCCCGTGCCGGACAGGAGGTCCATGTCTGGGCTCCTGGTGAAGGCGGTGTACGCGACGAGGACGGCGTCACCGTGCACCGTGCCCCCGACCTCCTGACGCCCAGGGGACTGCCCGGCCTGTCGCGCGGGCTGGATGCGTGCCCAGGGCCCCGGCGCCTGCTGCTCCAGTACGTCCCCCATGCCCTGGGGCTGAGGGCGATGAACGTCCCCTTCTGCGCCTGGTTCGCCGCGCGGCGGCACGACGCGCGCTGGGTCTACATCCACGAGGCGGTGCATCCGTGGAGCCCGCGCGGCCCCTGGCGCCACCACATCCTGGCGGGCACCACGCGGCTGATGGTGCGCCTGGTGGCGAGCGCCGCCAACCGCGTGTTCGTCTCCATTCCCCAGTGGGCGGAGCACCTGCCCGCTCGCGTCCGGCCCCACGCGGCCTGGCTGCCGGTTCCCAGCAATCTGCCCGTCGATGTCTCCCGTGCCGCCGTGGACGCGCTCCGCGCGGAGTTGGGTGAGGGGCCCTGGCTGGGACACTTCGGCACCTTCGGACGCCTCACCGCTGAGCCCCTGGAGGCCGCGCTGGTGCCGTTGCTGCGCGGTGAGGGAACGCGCCGGGCGTTGATGCTGGGCAGAGGCAGCCGCGCCTTCGTCGAAGGCGTGGAGACGCGCCACCCCGAGCTGCGAGGCCGGCTCGTGGCCAGGGACTCGCTCGCGCTGGACGACATCGCGGTGCATCTGACGACGTGTGACGTGCTCCTGCAGCCCTATCCGGACGGCGTGAGCACAAGACGCACCACGGTCATGGCGGGCCTGGCCCTGGGGCTTCCTGTCGTCACGAACACCGGGCACCTCACGGAACCGGTGTGGCGCGAACACGGCGCCGCCGCATTGGCCGAAGGCACGGCGCCCGCTGCGTTGGTGGAGCGCGCGGAGGCCTTGCTGTCGAGCGCGGACACGCGGCGGGAGCTAGGCCAGCACGCGGCCCGAATCTACCGCGAGCACTTCGCGCTGGAGCGCACGGTGGAAGCGCTGCTGCGCGTCGGCCCGACATGACGCCCCGCCACGCGACACCCCAGACCGCGGCCCGGCTGGCGCTGCTGATGGACCCGCGCGAGGAGGGCTGGCCCAGCATGGACCTGGTGGGCGAGGCCCTCCTGGCGGGACTTGCCGCGCATCCCTCCGAGGTCCACGCGACGGCCGTGCGGCCAGACATGCCCGCGGTGCTGCGACGACTTCCCCGAGCAGGCGCGCGCAACGCGGCGTTCAACGCGGACCGGCTCCTCACCCGCTTCGGTCTCTACCCGGGCCGCGCGCTGCTCGCCCGGGGGCGGCACGACGCCTTCCATGTGGTGGACCACACCTACGCGCAGCTCGTCCACGCGTTGCCCGCGTCGCGCACCGGTGTCTATTGCCATGACCTGGATGCGTTCCGCTCCGTGCTGGAGCCTCGGCGCGAGCCGCGTCCAGCGTGGTTCCGCGCCATGGCCCGTGCCCAGCTCGCGGGACTGGAGCGCGCGGCCATCGTGTTCCACAGCACCCAGGCGGTGCGCATGGAGCTGCTCGCGCATGGCCTGGTGCCGGAGTCGCGGCTCGTCTGGGCGCCGTATGGCGTGTCCCCCGAATACCGCCCGGTCCCCACACCCGGAGCGCCCGATGCCAGCGAAGCCGTGCTCGCACCGCTGGGGGGCCGGCCCTACCTGCTCCACGTCGGCAGCGCGATTCCTCGCAAACGCCTGGACGTGCTCTTCGCCGTGTTCGCCGCGCTTCGCGCGCGCTACCCGGAGCTTCGGTTGGTGCAGCAGGGCGGCGCGCTGAACGGCACACAGCGCGCGCAGGTGGAGGCGTTGGGTATTGGCGATGCGTTGCTTCAGCCGCCTCGGCAGGAACGTGCCACGCTGGCGGGCCTCTACCGGCGCGCGACGGCCGTGCTGGTGACGAGCGAGGCGGAGGGCTTTGGACTCCCCGTCATCGAGGCGCTGGCCTGTGGTGCTCCCGTGGTGGCCAGCGACCTGCCCGTGCTTCGGGAGGTCGGAGCAGAAGCCTGCACCTACTGCCCCGTGGGGGACGTGCCGGCGTGGGTGGAGTCCGTGACCGCGCTGCTCGCCGGCCATGACACACAGCCCTCGCGCGAGGCACGGCTGACCCGCGCCTCGCGCTTCACCTGGTCCGCGCATGCGCGGACGGTGCTGGACGCCTACCTGCGGCTGCTCGGTGCCTCCACGCCGTGAGGTCGGCAGGCTCCACCCGACCCGGAGCGTTCCGCTCGCCCTTGGCGATACGCACATGCCCATGGTCATCGCGCGAACACCGTGCGCGGCGGCGTTGCCAGTGCCTCAAGCCCCAGCAACGTGCCTTGACCCGAGGAGAGGTGTTTGCTTCGGTCCGTCCGCCGTGCGCATCCTCTTCCTCAATCCCGTGGGCATCCTTGGTGGAGCCGAGCGCGCGCTCCTCGATTTGATGGCGTGCCTGAAGCAGCAGGACTCAGCGCTGTCGCTCCACCTGCTGGCCGGAACGGCGGGGCCGCTGCTCGACGAAGCGCGCGCGTTGGGCGTGGATGCTCGGCTGCTGCCATTGCCAGAGCACCTGTCCACGCTGGGCGACTCCGCATTGCGAGGCCACGGTCCGCTGGAAGCGCTGCGCTTCGCCCGTCGGCTGGCGCCCACATCCGGACTGCTGGTGGACCATGGACGCGCGCTCCGCCGGGACGTCGCCGACATCAGCCCCGACCTGGTGCATTCCAACGGCATCAAGACGCACCTGCTCAGCGCCGCCACCGCGGGCCTGCCCTTGAAGCGGGTCTGGCACATTCACGACTTCCTGGGCGAACGGCCTCTGGTCCGCCGCGCGCTGAGGCTGCTGTCGCCCCTGGCATCGGCGGCCATCGCCAACTCGCGGGCGGTGGGCGACGACACGCGCCAGGTGCTGTTCCGAGTGCCCGTGCACGTCGTCTACAACGGCGTGGACACCACGCACTTCTCCCCCGGCCCCGCGGACGGCGCGCAACTGGACCGTCTGGCCGGTCTGCCCGAAGCCCCAGAGGGCACGCTCCGCGTGGGACTGGTGGCCACCTATGCCCGATGGAAAGGCCAGGACGTCTTCCTCGAAGCCGCGGCGACGCTGACGCGCCTGTACCCCGCCCTGCCCGTGCGTTTCTACCTGGTGGGCGCGCCGCTGTATCAGACGCCCGGTTCGCAGTTCTCCGAGGATGAACTGCGCCGGCTCATCGCCTCACGCGGCCTGGCGGAGCGCGTGGGCCTGGTGCCCTTCCAGCCCCACCCGGCCTCCGTGTACCGGGCCCTGGACGTCTTCGTTCACGCCAGCACCCGCCGGGAGCCCTTCGGCCTCACCATCGCGGAGGCGCTCGCCTGCGGGCGGCCCGCCATCGTCTCCAACGCGAGCGGTGCGGCGGAGGCACTCACGAATGGCACGGACGCGCTGCTGATACCTCCGGGCAATGTGCACGCGTTGGTCCAGGCGCTGCGAACGCTGTTGGAGGATGCAGCCCTGCGAGCCCGGCTGGGCACGGCCGCGCGACTCACCGCGGCGGCGAGCTTCTCGCGCGAACGCTACGCGAGCGAGGTGCTCACCCTTTACCGCACGCTCGTGCGGAGCAGTCCCCCCATTTGAAAGTAGTGGAGCCCTCATCCCTTGAAGCAGTCACGCCGGCTCATCACCCTCTCCCACTCCTATGTCGTCGGCCTCAACCGGCGCCTCGCCAACGAGATGATGCGCGTGGGCGCGGGCGCATGGGATGTCACCACGGTGGCACCCCGCTTCTTCCACGGCGACCTGAGCCCGCTCGCCCTGCAACTCGAAGCGGACGAGCCCGCCAGGACGGAAGGCGTGCGCGCCTTCTTCAGTCGCTCGCTCCACACCTTCCTTTACGGTCCGGAGGTGCATGCTCACCTCGCTCGCGGCGCGGACCTGGTGCACGTGTGGGAAGAGCCCTATGTGCTGGCCGGCCTGGAGCTGGCATTGCTCACACCGCGTCACGTCCCGCTCGTCTTCAGCACCGCGCAGAACCTGTCCAAGCGTTACCCGCCGCCCTTCGCCCAGGCGGAGCGCTTCGTCGTCCAGCGCGCTTCCGGCTGGGTGGCCTGGGGTGAAACCGTGAGGGACAACCTCCTCACCCGTCCCGGCTATGCGGAGCGTCCCGCGCGCGCCATTCCCATGGGCGTGGACGCGGACCTGTTCCAACCGGATCGCGCCGCGGGCGAGTCCTTGCGGCGCGAGCTCGGGTGGGAGACATCAGGCCCACCCGTGGTGGGGTTTCTCGGCCGCTTCGTCCCGGAGAAGGGCGTGCCCCTGCTGATGGATGCGCTCGACGCGCTCGACACTCCGTGGCGCGCGCTCTTCGTGGGCGGAGGCCCGATGGAAGGTGCGTTGCGTGACTGGGCGGCCCGGCACACCCACTCGGTGCGAGTCCTCACCGGCGTGCCCCACGCAGGCGTGCCACGTGCGCTCAACGCCATGGACATGCTGTGCGCCCCCAGTCAGACGACGCGCCAATGGCGGGAGCAGTTCGGCCGCATGTTGGCGGAGGGCTTCGCGTGTGGCGTGCCCGTGCTCGGCAGTGACTCGGGCGAAGTCCCGCGCACCATGGGCGACGCGGGCATCGTGCTGCCGGAGGCGTCTGTGTCCGCCTGGACGCAGGCGATCGCCAACCTGTTGGAGAGTCCCCAGCGCAGAGAAGAACTGGCCACACGGGGCCGAGAGCGCGCCGTCACCCGCTTCTCGTGGCCGGTGGTGGCGAAGGCACACCTGGACTTCTTCACCGAAGTCCTGGAGCAGCGCGGCTGACGAAACAGGCGCCTCAGCCCTCTCGCTCCACCGTGTCCACGATGGCCTCGGCCATGGTGTCCCATGTCTGCGCCCGGAGCGTCTCCGACAGCGCGGCCACATGAGGCGCCCAGGCCGCGGCGTGCTGGCGCCAATCTTCCAGGCGCCGCACCAACGCGTCCACGTCATCCGGCGCGTCCAGCAGCAGGCCCGACAGCGCCTCCGGGTAGCGCTCCGCCACGCCCGCCGAGCGGCTCACCAACGCAGGCAGCCCGGTACACAGCGCCTCGTGGACGTTCAGCCCATATGCGTCATACCGCGTGGGCGACACCAGCACGTCCGCCGCCGACAGCAAGCGCGCCACGTCGTCACGGAAGCCGAGGAATTGGATGCGCTCACCCACGCCTCTGTCCGCGGCTTCGCGCTCCCACGCATCCCGCTGCGCGCCGGAGCCCACGACCTTGAGGTCCACGCCCCAATCCGCACGTGCACACAGCCGCAGCCACGCCTGGAAGAGGGTGTCGAAGCCCTTGCGGCGGTCGCCCAACGCGCCCACGAAGAGCGCCACGGGCCGAGACTCCGGCCACCCCAGGGACGCGCGGACCTCACGGCGCGCCTCGGCTGTTACCGGGCGAAAGCGCTCCGCATCTCCACCGAGATAGATGACGCGCACCCGGGACGCAGGAACGCCCGTGGCAGCCACCACATCATCCCGCGTGCGCTCCGAGTTGGCGATGATGACGCGCGCGCGCCGCAGGGCCTGCCGCTCCGAACGCACGTAGTACCGGTGGCTCACGCGGCCCTTGAGTTGGCGCAGCACGCCGCCGCTGGGCTCGGAGGTATAGGCGCCGTGGACGTAGTGGACCCAGTTGGCGGACGCCACCGGGCAGTTGCCACCATTGGCCACCACGCGGCCTCCCTCGGCGCGGGTACGCAGCGCCCAGGCCCGGCCCACCGCGCTCAGCAGCGGTTCGCCGAGCAGATACGCATTGGCGGGCTTGGGCACTCGCACGAAGCGCACCTTGGGATGGCGCAGGAGGACCTCCGCCACGCGGTGTGCCACCAACCGGACGGGGTACCCCTGCTTCGCCAGCCAGAGCGCCAGCGCCAGGTTGGCCCGGTCCATGCCTCCGGTGTCCACGAAGTCACCGGCGATGAGGGTGTACGGTCTTCGCATGGGCCAGGGCGCCGAAGAGCGCCGCGTTGAGCAACCAGAACTCCATGCCCGTCTGGCTCATGAAGAACGGATAGCTGAAGGTGAGCGCGAAGGCGCCCAGGTTGTACGCGAAGAGGACGCTGCCCCACAGCCAGAACTCGTCCTGCGGACCGTCACGGCTGCGCGCGACCTGAAAGGCCCACAGCAACGACATCAGCACGCCCAGCGGGTAGAACAGCACGCCCAGGATGCCGCCGTCGTAGACCCAGGCGGTCCACTGGATTTCCGCCCACAACGGCGGGCGCTCGCGGTCGCTGTTGTCGCCGAAGTAGGCATTCGTCATGCCGTAGCGGCCCAGGCCCGCGCCCAGCGGATACTCAGGCAGCACGTCCGCGAAGGTCCCCGTCAGGAAGTAGCCGCGGTTGCGGTGGTACACCTCGTCGGGGCTGGCCGCGAAGAGCGTGGACCAGCGACTCATCACCGCGTCGCCGCCCACCGCCACGGCCCAACCGAAGGTGGCCACCCCCGCGGTGCCCATCACCGCCAGCAGGGCCAGGAACCGTCCCACGCGGCCACTCACCAGGAGCACCGCCGCCAGGGCCACCAGACACACCACCAGCATGACGGCGGTGGCGCGCACCTGCGACAGGTAGATACCGAAGAGCCCCACCAGAATGCCGCCCACGCTCAACACGCGCGTCAGCCCGCGACGGGATGACAGCAGGAACCCGCCGCCCAGCAGCACCGCATAGAAGCCGCCAGTGGACGCGCCGCCCGGAATGTCCGTCAGGCCCATGGGCCGGAACACGCGCACGCCGTCCGAGGTCTCGAACTTGAGGCTGCTCACATAACCTTCGCCCTGGCCCTGCACCGCGGCTGACAGCGCGGGCTGGAAGCGTCCGGGGAAGTAGACCTGCAGCACGCCCACGCCCGCGCTGGCCGTGTTGAAGAAGAAGAGCAGCGCGAGCGTGCGACGGAACGTCTTCGGGTCGATGGCCAGCCGGGTCACCCACAGCAGTGGCGCGGCGATGGCAAGCTGGATGCCCAACTGCGCCAGCGCCGCCAACGGGGCACCGGTGCCAGGATTGAAGAGCTGGAGCGCGGTGATGCCCAGCGCGGCCAGGATGAAGGGAAGCGCCGGGTGCTTCAGACTCCGTCCCCGCACCAGCGCCAGCAGCAGCAGACTGACGCCGAAGGCCAGCACGCGCACCGCCACGCGGAGCGGCGCGATGGCTTCCACCAGCAGCGCGAGCTGACAGCAGATGAGCAGACAGACGAAGAGCGGCACCAGGCGGCTCGACGCCAGCAGGCCGCCGCCCATGCGCGCACCGCGAGCGACGGGCGCGGTGGGCGAGGCCCCCTCCGGAACCGCCTCCAGCGCGGCCCCCGGTGCGCGGCGCACGAACCGGCGATTCAGCACGCCGGGGCCCTGAAGCTGGGGCGCCCTCACACCGGCACCTCCTGCTCGGACAGCGCGCGCAGCGCCTCCTCCATGCCGCGAAGGAAGCCTCCCGCATCGCACAGCGCCGCGGCACGCGCGGGCCCCGCCGCGCCCAGCCGGGCACGCGTCTGGGGGTCCTCGATGAGCCGTCCCAGGGCCAGGGCCAGTGACTCCGGCTCCGGGCGGACAAACACCCCGCAGGAGGCATCCACGATTTCCAGCGCGCCCCCCATCGGCGTGGTCACCACGGGCAGACCCGCCTGGAGCGCCTCCACGAAGACGAGACCGAACGCCTCCGGCCTCGAGTTGGGCTGGCAGTGGATGTCCGCGGCGCGCAGCAGCCGCGGCACGTCCGAGCGTTGCCCCAGGAGTCGCAGCCGCCCCTCGATCCCCAGGTGCTTCGCCTGCGCCCGCAGCCCCTCCTGATAGGCTTCCTCGTCCGGACGCTGAGCGCCGCCAGCGAACCAGACGCACCAGCCCGGCACCGCTCGCAGCCGGCCCAGCGCCTCCAGCAACAAGCGCTGGCCCTTCCCCTCCTGCATCCGGCTGGCGTGGAAGATGACGGCGTCCCCTTCGGAGGCCCCCAGCTCCGTGCGCAGGCGCGCGCGCTCGGACGCCCCCAGCGCCGGCGGTGGCATGGGCAGCGGACAGTGCGTCACACGCCAAGGCACCTGGGGATAGACGGACACCAGCGTGCCCGCGGCGAAGCGGCTGTTGGTCAGCACCAGGTCGGGCGGCGTGACACGCGCCCACCGCTCCAGCCAATGCTGGCCCGTCAGTGCGTCATGCTGGAAGAAGGCCAGGGGAACGCCAGCCGTGCGCACCACGGGCCCGAACAGCGCCTGAGGCCAGATGGCGTGGCAGATGACGACGTCGTAGCGCCCGCCGCGCAGCAGCTCGCGCAGGACGCTCCGCGCGCGCCACACGGACCAGGGCCGGCCTGTCTTCGCGGGCCCCAGCACATGCACCTCCACGCCCGCGTCGCGCAGCTCCCGAGCCAGCCGGCCCTCGAAGCAGAGCGCGAAGGCATGTGACAGCGACGGGCGAAGGTTCCGCTCGCGCGCCATCGTGTGCAGCAGCGTCTCGATGCCACCGTAGAGGTTGCCGCTGGAGATGTGCAGCACGCGAAGGGGATGGCTCATACGCTCCCCGTCAAGCGCAGCAGCGCCACGTCGGGCGCCATCACCGGCGCGGGCCGCCCCAGCGCCTCCGAGTACAGGGACAGGCTGCGCCAGGCCATGACGTCATGCCGGAACTCCGCCACGGCCCGCTCCCGAGCCTCGCGCCCCAGCCTCTGCGCCAACCCGGGCTCCTCCAGGAGTCGCCGCGCCGCCGCCGCCAGGGCCTCCGCGTCGCCGACCGGCACCGTCAGCCCCGTCTGCTCATGCAGACTCACCCACGCGACGCCCGAGTGCGGAATCGCCGTGTTCAGCACGGGCAGACCGCTGGCCATGGCCTCCACCTGCGACAGCCCATACGCCTCGCTGCGGGCATTGCCACAGAACCAGAGCGCGGTGGCCGCATGCAGCGCACCGACCAGCGAGTCCGGAGGCAGATAGCCCGCCCACGTCACCCGGTCCGCGACGCCCAGCGCGCGCGCCCGGCGTCGAGCCTCCGCCTCCAGCGGCCCCTGCCCCACCACCACCAGCCGCCCCGGCACCCGGCGCAGGGCCTGTAGCGCGGTGAACAGGCCCTTGTAGTAGACGAGCCGCCCCACCATGAGCCACAGCGGCGCGCCCGCGGCCTGTGCCCGCCAGTGGGCCTCCGCCTCACGCGCGGCGGCGCAGGGATGGAGGTACGGCGCCAGGTCGAGCCCCAGCGGCAGCGCCCGCACCTTGCCGCGAAAGGCGCGCAGCAGCGGTGAGCCTGAGACATAGGCCTCGCTGGTGGCCAGCACCCGCCGTGCCCGCGCGTAGAGCAGCGCCTCGAAGGGCTTGAAGAGCGCGCCCGCCACCCTCTGCCGGATGACGTCACTGTGGTGGGTGATGAAGACAGGAGGCAGCCGGCGCACCACGTCCAGGGCCAGCACCCAGGTCGGGTTGGGCGTGTGCAGGTGCACGATGTCCACGCCCCGCGACAACGCGCGTCCCAGCATGCGCGGCAGGTCCGGCATCGCGTCCATGCGCGCGACGGAGGCCAGCCGGCCCAGGCGCGTCACGCGCACCGGTCCGTCCCACGTCTCACACGTGGGGCTGCGGCCCTGGAACTCGTGGCTGGTGCCCGCGCCGTCCGCGGCATGGTTGGCGCACAGCACCTCCACCTGCGCGCCGAGCGCCGCCTGGGCGCGCGCCAGCGTCTGCACGTGGGCCTCCATGCCGCCCGACGCGGGAGGATAGAACTTGCCCAGGTGCAGCACCCGCAGACCCGCGCCCGCTGATGGCGCGTTCACGACTGCGCCACCCCATCCTTGGAGTCTTCCGCGTACTGCCCGTAGCCCTGGTAGCCCAGATACGAATCACCGTAGCGCGGCGCCGACAGGTCCACGTCGTTGAGGATGGCGCCGTACATGCGCGCCTGCACGTCCGCCAGCGAGCGCAGCGCACGCCGCGCCGACTCGCGGTTCGTCTTGGCCGCCTTCAGCACCAGCACCACGCCGTCGCACTTCGTGGCCAGCACCGCCGCGTCCGCCACCGCGTTGATGGGCGGGCTGTCCAGGATGACGCGGTCGAAGCGCTCGGAGGCGGCCTTCAGCAGGTCCGTGAAGGCCTGGGTGTGCAGCAGCTCCGCCGGATTGGGCGGCAGCGGTCCGCACGGCAGCACGAAGAGGCCGGGCACCTCGGTGCTCTTCACCGCCGCGTCCAGCGTGCCCTCACCCACCACCAGCGAGGAGATGCCCAGCTCGTTGGGCACTCCGAAGGCGCGGTGCAGGCGCGGCCGGCGCATGTCCGTGTCCAGCAGCAGCACCCGGTTGCCGCTCTGGGCCATGGCCACGCCCAGGTTGATGCAGGTGGTGGACTTGCCTTCCTGCGGCCCGCTGGACGTCACCACCAGCGTCTTGAACGGATTGTCCGGCGACATGAACAGCAGGTTGGTGCGAATGGCGCGGCAGCACTCCGCCGCTGTCGACTTGGGTTCGCGGTGGACGTGCAGGTCCCGCTCGCGCGGCGCCTTGCTGCCGTCCAGCCGCGGCATCACGCCCAGGAAGGCCAGCCCCAGCCGCTCCTCCACGTCCGCCTGCGTGGCCACGCTGTTCTCCAGGAGCTCCAGCAGCAGCACCACGCCCAGGCCCGCCAGCAGCCCCATCACCAGCCCCACCGCCAGGTTGCGGCGCACGTGAGGCTTCACCGGCACCAGGATGGGCCGCGCCGGGTCCAGCACGCGCACGTTGCTGGTGCGCAGCATGCCTGACAGCTCGATGTCCTTCAGGCGCCTGGCCACCAGCTCGTAGAGGCGCTGGTTGTTGTCCGAGTCGCGCTTGAGCCGGTCGAACTCGATGGCCTTCTTGTTCACCAGGAAGGCCTCCGACTTCTCCGCGTCCAGCAGGCGCACCAGGTTCTTCTCCTGCGCCACCGACTCCGCCAGCGACGTCTCCGCGCTGCGCACCACGTTGCTCAGGCTCTTGAGGAAGTCCTCGCGCACCACCGACAGCTTGCGGTTGCACTCCAGGAGCTTCGGGTGCTCGGACAGGTAGCGCTCGCCCAGCTCCGCGCACGTCATGCGCAGCTCGGTGTAGCTGCGCCGCAGGTCCTGGATGGGTCCGTCCGAGGCGCCCGACAGCGCCTCCGCCCACGTCTCATCCTCCGGAGATGCCTTGCGCAGCCGGTGGATGGCCTCCACCCGCGCCTGCTGAGCGGCAATCTGGATGCGCACCTCGGTCAGCTTCAGGTTGAAGCTGTTGATGCGCTCACTGACGATGCTCATCCTCGACTCGAGCGACGTGGACAGCATGTCCGCGTCCTTCTTGAAGTCGTAGACGGCCAGCTCGCTCGTCTTGGACTGCGACTCCAGCTCGGCCAGACGAATCTCCAACCAGTCGCGCGCGTCCTCCGTCGTCCGGAGCTTGAGGGCCAGGTTCTCCGCCATGTACGCGGCGGCCACCTCGTTGGCCAGCAGCGCGGCGCGCCTGGCGTCGAAGTCATCCACCGCGATGTTCATCACCCGCGAGTCCCTCGCGGGAATCACCCGGATGCGCGACTGGACCAGCGCCACCGCGTCCGCGCCCTGCATCGCCTGCAGGCGCGTCTTCTCGTCGGTGATGTGCGCCATGCCCAGGAAGTCCGCGTCCGTGGACAGGCCCAGCTTGTCCACCACCCGGCCCGCCACCGCGCGCGAGGTGATGATTTGACTCTGGGTGGCGTAGTACTCCTTGTTGAACCAGTAGTTGCTGCGCTCCTCGCCCATCACCTCCTTCACTTCCCCATCCAGGAAGCGAGGCGCCATCACGTCGATGATGAGCGAGGCACTGGCCGAGTACACCTTGGGCTGGCGCAGCGTGTGGGCGGCCGTGAGCGCCGCCACCACCACCGCCACGCCAAGGACGACCCACTTGCGGCGCCACACCGCGCGCACATACTGCATGAGGCCCGCGGGCGTCAGGCCACCGGCGCCGCCGGCCGGGTCGAAACCGGTTCCATCCACGTCACGTCTCCCTGCCGTCTCCAGAGCGACTCCACGGCCTGGCGGCACTCCGCCGACCTACACCCACACGCTTGGGGACCGCGACGAGCGTGCCGTGTCCCCGCGGGGTTGTCCATCCTTCCGCGGTCGCCTGGATGCCCTCCATCCACGCTTCATCGCGGACGCTGGCGCGCATGGCCGAGCCGCCTGTGCTAGTCAGCCCGGCGTGACGCCACCGCTTTCCTTCGTCCTCCCCTTCACGCCCGAGACCGCGGCTGCCGCTTCCCGCTTCGCCCACGCGTTGCCTCCTGGCGCGGAGGTCGTCCTCGCTGGAGAGGGCTCCGTCGACGCCGCCTCGTCGCCCAACGTGCACGTCCTCACGGCACCGGGTGGCAAGGGCGCGGCCATCCGCGCCGCGCTGGAGAAGGTGTCGGGCGCGGTGACGGTGCTGCAGGATCCGGACACCTCGTATTCGCAGGACGTCTATGACGCGCTGGTTCGCCCCATCCAGGCGGACACCGCGGACGCTGTCTTCGGCCTGCGCACGGCGCAGGGGCTGGCGCCGGAGCTGCTGGCGGACCGGGCCCTGGGCCACGTCACCCGCTTCGTCACCGACGTGCCGCTGACGGACCCGCTCACCGGTCTGCGCGCCTTCCGCACCGAGGCGCTGCGCTCCGTCACGCTCACCAGCGACGACGACGCGGTGGACGCGGAGCTGGTGGTGAAGCTGGCCGCGCAGTTGTTCCGCCTCACCGAGGTGACGCTGCCTCCTGGCGCAGTGCCTCGCCGGACGCCCGCGGCGCACCTGTCCCGGCTCAAGACGCTGGTCCGCTACGCGACGGTGCGCGACGACGCGGACAACCAGCATGAGGGCTACACCACGCTGGAGCGCATGGACGGGGCCGTCCACTACAACCAGTGGCTGGGCCGCCGCTTCCGCGAGCACCTGGGCCGCCGGGTGCTGGAGATTGGCGCCGGCATCGGCACGATTACCCGCGAGCTGGAGTCGGGCCTGGAGCTGCTCATCGCGCTGGAGGTGGACCGCTTCTACGTGGACCGCCTGAAGAACCTCTTCCGCGGCAAGCCGCACATCCGGCCGTACCTGTCCGACGTGGCCCTGGCGGACTGGGAATCGCTCAAGACGGAGCGGCTGGACACCATCGTCCTCTCCAACGTGCTGGAGCACATCCCGGATGACGCGTCCGCCGTCCGGCGCTTCAAGCAGATTCTGGCGCCCGGAGGCCGGGTGGTCATCCTGGTGCCCGCGCTCCAGCAGCTCTTCGGCGCCATCGACGAGGCCGTGGGCCACTACCGCCGCTACACGCCCTCCACGCTGCGTGCGGTGCTGGAGGAGAACGGCTTCCAGGTGGAGACCCTGGAGTGGATGAACCTGGCCGGCCTGCCGGGATGGTTCGTCAACAGCCGCCTGCTGCGCCGCCGCTCGGTCCCCAAGCTCCAGCTCAAGCTCTACGACACGCTGGCGCCCCTGATTGCGCGGGCGGAGTCGCACGTGAAGCTGCCGGTGGGCATGAGCCTCTTCGCCGTGGCCCGCGCCACCGGGGGCGATGCGTGAGGCACCGCCGCCACGCGTGACACCCCGGCTGTCCATTGAATCGCAGCCGCCTTCCCAGGCGGCCTCGCCCGAGAGCAGGGCCCCGCCGCCATGAACTCCACGCCCTTGCCCGCCGACGCGCCCCCGGAGCCCACCACGGCCCCCACTCCCGAGCGCCAGGCCCTGCCGTCCCGAGGCGCGCCGCGCGCCGTATGGGCCGCCCTGGCGGCGCTGTACGTGTTGCTGTTCCCGTACCACCCAGGCCTGCGCTCGCCCAACGAGCTGTGCCGGCTGTGGCAGACGCGCGCGCTGGTGGAGTACGGCACCCTGCACATCAACCAGGCGCTGAACGACTACGGCAAGGTCGGTGACCTGTCCGTGAAGGACGGGAAGTACTACCCCAGCAAGGCGCCGCTGCTGTCGTTCGCCGCCGTGCCCCTCTACGCCGCGCTGCGCGCGGTGGGCGGCGGCCACCGGCATGCCGTGCCCGAAGTGCCCCTGGTCTTCTTCTCGCGCCTGCTGCTCACCGTGCTGCCCACGCTGGGCCTGCTGTGGCTGGTGCGCCGCTACCTGCGCGCGTCCCTGGAGCCGCTCGTCGCGGACGCGCTCACAGTGACGTACGGGCTGGGCTCGCTGGCCTTCAGCTACTCGCTGCTCTTCATGAGCCACCAGACGACGGCGGTGCTGCTCTTCGCCAGCTTCTACGCGCTGTGGCGCTGCGCGCGTGGCGAATGGCGCGAGCGGGGCTACGTCCTGGCGGGCGCCTTCGCGGGCGCCACCGTGGCCGCCGAGTACACCGGCGCGCTGGGCGCGCTCGGCCTGGTGCTGTACGCGGTGCTCACCATCGCCTTCCAGGACGCGCCTGTGCGTGTTCGCTGGGCGCGCCTGGGCCGGGCCGCGGGGCTGGCCACGCTGGGCGCCCTGCCCTTCCTGGTGGCGCTGATGGCCTACCACCAGGTGACGTTCGGCCACCCGCTGACGAGCGGCTACAAGTACCTCAACGACGCGGGCTACCAGCCCTGGCACCTGGGCGGCTTCCTGGGCATCCGCACGCCGGACCCGCGCGCCTTCGCCCTGTCCTTCTTCTCCCCGCTGCGGGGCCTGTTCACCCTGGCGCCCTTCCTCCTGCTGGCGCTGCCGGGGCTGGTGCTCGTGTGGCGCCGCCGGAGCCAGTCGCCGGAAGCCCGCGCGCTGGCGTGGCTGAGCCTGGCCCTGCTCCTGGGCTACACGTACTTCACCTCGTCGTTCTCCTACGACTCGTGGGGCTGGACGACGGGGCCGCGTCACCTCACCGGCCTGGTGCCCTTCCTCCTGCTGCCCGCCGGCCTCTTCCTGGAGCGCCTGCGCGCGGCCGGCCAGGGCGCGTGGGCCCTGGGCGTGGCCGCGCTCCTGTGCGCGGTGTCCATCGTCACCACCGGCGTGGCCACCTTCATCAACTACATCCCCGATGACGTCTCCAACGCGGTGGGCGCCCTGGCGCTGCCGCTGCTGCGTGCGGGCTACTTCCCGCCCGGCGTGCTGACCTTCCTGGGGCTGCCGGCGGGACTGACGGGTGGGGTGCTGGCGGGGCTGCTGCTGGGCACCGCCGCCTGGGTCTTCGTCAGCCTGGCGCGGAAGCCCGGCCAGACGTGGCCCGCGGCGCCCGCGCTGGGGGCATCCCTGGCGGTGCTGCTGCTGCTGGGTACGGCGCATGTCTTCACCAGCCGGCATGACACCGCGGACCGCAACGCCGTGCGTTTCCTCAAGTCCGTCTGGTTGAACGCCCCGGAACGCGACGTGACGTTCTGGCCTCGCGGGCGCGGCTGAAACACGACGCTCCGTGAGACTGTCACGGAGCATCCACCCGTCTCGCCCTCTGGGATGAGCCTCACGGTCCGTCCCACTTTGTCGCTGACTCGCAAGTTTTGCGAGGTCCGCAATCCGTGTCGTGTGACTCCGTGTCAGGCTTTACCCAGGGCCCTGGCCAAGCGGCTGGATGCATTGACATGGCTGCACCGCGAGAGCGGGCCTGAGGATTGCTGAGACAGACACCTGCGCTTCCCTGCTGCCCTTCAGGGCAAGGAGTCCCCGGTGCGCTGTCATCCGACCCGCAAGCCCGCACACGCCTCTGGCGCGCGGAGAGGGTTCACCCTGCTGCTGGCGCTGGGCCTCATCGCGCTCGTCACCGCGGGCGTGCTCGTGTCCCTCCGCGCGGTGACCACGGAGAGCACGCTCCAATCCCATGAGCGCCGCTCGCGTGAAGCCCTCTTCGCCGCCGAGGCGGGCATGGCCGAAGGGCGCGCCGTCGTCCTGGCGATGATGAACAACCCCGTCGCGGGAGGCGTTGGCAGCTACAGCCAGGATGTCCTGCAGCGCCTGCAGGTCGTGGCCGAGCAGGGCCTGCCCGACGTCGCCGCGGGCGGCGTGCCCTGGCGAGAGCTCATTCCCCAGACGCCGTACACGCTGGCGCGTGGCACGGCCATCGACGACACCGTGCCGGGCGCCTCCGTCGAAATCAACGACGTGGAGGGCGAGCCCATCCGCGCCTATCCGGAGGCTCGCAGCGTCTCCTTCCGCGTCTTCGTCGTGGAGGACGACGACGACGCCGACCGCAACGCCGACGCCAACGGCCGCATCTGGCTGGTGTCGGTGGGCGAGGTCCAACCCCCGGGCCCGGGCCTCCCCTACCGCACCATCGTCCGCTCACTCCTGGAGCACAGCAGCACCCCGGGAGGGCTCGCGTGCAGCTACGGCACGAAGATGGGCTGCCGGGGCACCGGCACCTCCAGCAGCGGCCTTCCGACATTCTGATTCCCAAGCCTTCGACCGCAATCCGTTGCACCTGAATCGGGCGGCCCTGAAGCACCGGCCGCCAGGGGGGACATCATGCGCTGGACTCGAACCTGGATGGCCGCGGTGGCCGTGGCCGCCGCGGGAGCCGTGCTCGCCCAAAGTCCCGGCGGCGACACGGGCAGTGGCGGCACAGATGGTGGCGCCAGCAGCCTCGCGCTGTGCATCGACACCACGGACCAGGACAAGCAACCCGACTTCAGCAGGGACGCGGGCATCCCCAGCGCCATCATCGTCACAGATGACAACCCGCCCAAGCTGCGGCTCAACACCAACCTCAACGTCCTGGACCCGGAGAAAATCATCCTGCCCTTCGAGCAGGAGCTCACCGCGCTCATCGTCGATGACCGCGCGGGCAGCGGCGCCTCCAGCACGCTGGGCTGGTTCTATTACGACGAGCTCATCGACGCCGAATACATCGACGACAACGGCACGCGAGAGAACTCCGATGACGACCGCCTGCTGGACAAGAACAACAACGGCGTGCCCGACTTCCACGAGGACCTCTACAACATCAACCCCTCGCGCTACATCGGCGTGGCGCCCCGCTGTCCCAACCGGACGTTCACCCACCGGCGCTGGGGCGATGCGGGGACGGTAACGCTGCGCGAGCCCGACCTGCTGATGGGCCCGTGCAACTCCGGCAGCAACTACACCGCCAACACGGGGCCTCGCAGGTGGCAGGGGCGCGCTGACTACCCCACGCGGCCTTCGACGGGCGGCGTGGTGGGCCGCGCGGTGCGCGACTTCACCAGCGCCTTGTTCGCGTATGACCCCTACCACGGACGAGACAACCTGCAGCAGAGCGCGGTCACCTCCGGCATCATCGACACCTACTTCAGCGACCAGGGCCTGTTCCCGCACATCCCGAACCTGCTGGAGCCCCGGCATGCCCTCAATGGCAACAGGGGTATCGGCAACCTCGTCTTCCTTTCCACGGACGACGACGAGACGTCGTGCCACGAATCGGAATCGGCGGAGTGCTTCGCGCCACGTCAGGGCTGGACGCTCGACGGCAACGGCCAGTTCATGCGCACCGGCACGGCCTGGGACAAATCCGATGTGGCGGACGGCATCCCTGACTACAAGGCCAGCGCGTTCGACAGCGCGGGTCGCCTCATCACCGGCAAGAGCACGACCGCCGCCATCACCAAGGCCGAGGACCAGGTCGTCCCCATGGGACGCCTCGCGGGCCGGCGTGAAATCGTCTTCTTCCTCGTCACCTACGTGGAGCAGGTGTACGGCCCGGCCACGGATTCGTGCTTCATCACCCGTCCGACGACGGATGGGCGCGAGGTGCAGTGCGACCTTTGGATGCACGGCGACATCAACGTCTTCTTCACCAAGACGCCGCTCAACATGGACCTGCACCAGGGCAGCGACCCGCTCGTGGTGAGACAGAAGAACCTCCGCACCAACTGGCTGAATCCCGTGGTGTACCCCCGGCTGGAGAACGACCCGGCCTATGGCGGCGTCGTCTTCCCGTTCGACCAGACGCAGGATGTCCCCTCCGTGAACCGCCGCGCGGCGCACACGATTGTGGGCGCGCCGCGTGACAACCCCCTGGTCTGGATTCTGGGCTGGGAGGACCAGAACGCGGGCGGTGACCGCACGTACAGCGACATCGTCATCCTCATCAACAAGCAGAACAACGGCTCCTACCGCTCCGACGTGGTGTCGGACATCTCTCCGGACATCTCCCTGGACTTCACCATCACCGAGGTGACGTTCACCGTGGAGGACCAGCCCTACTACGCGGCGGATGGCGGCGGCGTCGCGCCCTGCTCGCTCTCCGTCAAGCTGCCGGACGGCGGCACGGGCCAGCGCAGGCCGGACATCCGCTATGAGGTGGCACTGGACTGCAAGGTCTGCCAGGAGCCCTGCAACACCTCCAATCCCACATACATCCTCAACGACAATCCGAACTGGCTCCGGGTTCCCATCCCGGACAGCGACGGCGGCGTGCGCAATGAGACGGCCGTCCTGCAGGACTTCCTGGAGCAGGGCCGCGTGGGAACACAGTTGTGCTGGCGCGCGGTGATGGAGAGCCCGGGTGAGTCCTGCCAGCCCACCATCCACAACATCAACGTCTCCTACAAAGCGCAGCGCAGCGGTGAATACGGCCGCGCGTCGCTCATCCCCATGGCCAACGCCGTCATCCACGGCGTCTATGAAACGCCCGGGCGCGCCTGGGTCGCCGACGGAGGCGTGGACCAGGTCTCCATCCGCACCTACGACAACCGCCCGGACACCATCGACCGGGGCCACATCTACCTGAAGAAGCTCTACGAGCCCGCAACGCTGGCGCCCTATGAGCCCACCCAGGAGGTCTGGGACTCCGGCAAGTGGATGCGCGACCTGATGCGCACGCTGGAGACCCGTCCCGGCGAGCCGCTCGACACGCGCAGGCTCGTCACGCTCAATCCGGCGAACCAGCAGGCCATCGACGTGAAGGACCTGATGGCGCGCGCCAACACCACCAGCCCCGTCTTCCCAGATACCTACTGCACCCGCCGCAACGGCAGCGTGTACCTGTATGACCTGGATGGCCGCAACGGCTGCACCGCGGATGACCGTGTGGCGCTGCGCGACTGGCTCTACGGCTGGGAGGACCGCCAGTCCTCCGTCATCCGCAACCGGATGCGAACCTGGCCGCTGGGCGGCGTCAACCTGTCCACGGCGGCCGTCATCGGGCCGCCCAACGTGCCCGCGTGGCTGCTCGAAGGCCGCACCCTGGACGCGGAGCGCCGGAAGTTCACGGAGAACTTCAGCGCGGCCAACACGGGACGCCCCACGGTGACGTACGTGGGCACCACGCAGGGGTACCTCCACGCGCTGGGCACGGGCTCCTTCCGCACGGGGGATGACCCCTGCACGCCAGGCCGCGTGGAGTACCAGGGCTACTTCGGCCGGGCCGGCAACTGCGCCAGTGGCCAGGACTACGGCGCGGGCAACGAGCTGTTCGCCTACCTGCCCTTCAAGATGCTGCCCTACTACGTGGAGAACTACCGCCGCGCCAATGACGCGTACTCCACCGAGCGCGCCACGATGGACGCCACGCCCTCCGTGGCGGACGTGGACCTGCGGAGCGATGACTACCGCCCGGACACCGGCCATGACCCTCGGGAGACCGACGAGGCCTGGCGTCCCCGCCCCCCCCGGAACGAAGGCGCGAAGACGGTGCTGGCCAGCGCCACAGGCCCCAAGCAGAGCATCTTCTTCGCGCTCGACGTCACCAACCCCACGGACTCGAGCTACCCCACGCCCTTGTGGGAGTTCGACATGAAGCGGGACCGCTTCACGTCAGCGGGCATTCCATGCACGAGCAGCGGCAACGGCTGCAACCCACTGCCGGCGCTCTTCACCGGCGCCACGCCCAAGCCCGACACACGCGGTTCGCGCCATGCCCCCTCACTGGTGCGCATGGACTTCGGCCAGGCGGGCGGCAAGAAGTGGGTGTCCATGTTCGGCACGGACTACTCGCCTGAGTCCGGCACGGTGGGCACCGTCTACCTGATGGACCTCAAGACGGGCCTGCCCGCGCAGGTGACGGGCAACAGCGCGAAGGCGCGGCTGGCGGGCGTCGTCACGCTGGGCACCACCGCGGACGCAAATGAAGGCATCGGCGGAGAGCCCATCCCGCTGGACGTGAATGGCGACGGCAACGTCGACGTCATCTACGTCCCGTCCACCTCGGGGAAGATCTACCGCATCAACCCCACCTACTCGAACACCGGGACGAACACACCGCTGGGCAAGGTGCTGGCCTCCTGTGTCGTCGCGGACGCGCAGGCCGTGCCCGGCATCCGCAACCCCACCAGCCAGCGCATCTACTCCACCATCTCCGCGTCGGTGGTGCCTGACAGCGGCTCCCGCCGGGTGCGGCTGTACTTCGGCACCGCCAACAACCCGGACATCGCCAACGAGCCGGACGACACCGCCAATCCGCGGCCCCGCTATCACCTGATGGCCTTCGAGGACCGCGACCCGGTGCCCGCCACGCGTCCAGGCGCCAACTGCCCCGCGCACCTCGAATGGACACGCGAGCTGGGCGAGGGCCAGGTCGTCTGGGGCGGCGTCTCCACCACCCAGGATGGCGTCTTCACCACCAGCGCCGTGGGCCGCGCCGCCAGCGCGTGCGACCTGGACAGCACCACCAGCGGCAGGGTCTACGCCTACAGCACCTCGGGTAATGCGCTCGCGGGCAACGACACCCCCATCGACGGACACGGCACGCACGCGCCCGTGCTCTATGACAATCACCTGCTCATCGTGAAGAACGGTCAGGTGCGCGCGCTGGGGAACGGGACGTACAACAACCCCACCGCGGAGTCGCCGCGAAGCAGCTCCCGGGTCCTCATCTGGGACGTGCAGTCCGGCTCACGCGTCCAGGAGGTGGTGCCATGAACCGGCGCAGGTTCCACACCCATCCGCGCGGCCTCAGCATCCTGGAGACCATCGCCACCGCCGCGGTGCTCATGCTCGGCATCCTGGGCATCATGCTCACGCTGGGCGCCGCGTCCCGTCACAACCGCCGCAACAACAACCTGAGCCAGGCGAGCCTCATCGCCGAACAGGAACTGGAGCGCGTGGTCAACCTCCGCTGCGTGGGCGAGCCGCTGAACGACCCCTGCGTCAACATCAAGCAGCTCGACAACACGAGGCGCGACGTGTGGTGGTCCGCCAATGGCCGCATGACGGAGACGCCGCCCCTTCCGGGCGCGACGCCGCAAATGGCCTACACGCTGACGCTGGACGTGGACCCACCCTTCGAGGGCGCCGAGACAGGCGAGCCCGCGCTGAACCGCGCCATCCCGCTTCCCCACGCCAGCAACCTGGCCCTGCACCAGGTCGTCAACGTCCGCGTCACCGTGAGCTGGATGGAAGAGCCCGGTGCGCCCCGCCGCGCGGTGGCCCTGCAGACCCGGATGGCGCCATGAAGCAACTTCGTTCGACGACGCCGCGCGGCTTCACGCTCATCGAGCTGATGGTGGCCGCATCGATGTCCATGGTGGTGCTCGCCACCGCCATTGGCGTGAGCGTCCATCTCCAGCGCCGGGGCCTGCTGGAAGAGCGCATCATGGAGACACAGAACAAGGGCCGGGCCGCGCGTGACTTGATGGCGTTCGGCGTGCAACGGGCGGGCGCGGGCATCGGCAGCGTCTCCCTCACCGGCGGCCGGACTCCCGCCGGCGAAGCAGACCTGTTCTACGCCGTGTGGGCCCGGCCCCAGGCCACCTTCCCGGATGACGCCACCTTCGTCCCACCCACCAACGCCGCGCTGCTGTCGGATGCCCTGGAGGTCTGGGAGACGGACCCGGCGCGCATGGTGCTGCTGGAGCAGTGTCCCTTGCCTGCGACCGCGTCCTGGTTCGAGGACACGCTGTGCGTCGGAGGCCTGCCGCCCGCCTTCCTGGACAACGCGGTCATCGCCGTCGTGTTCCCGGGCACGAAAGACGAGCGGGGCTGGGCCTGCGTGGGGCAGGTGACGAACCTCGTTGCGGAAGGCGTGGAGTGGACGCCCGCCATCCCAGGCCGGCCCGCGCCCGCCGACGGCAACTGTCATCCCGATGCCGTGACGCTTCCCGAGTCGCCCTGGCTTGGCACACGGGAACCGCGCGAAGGGGGCATGTACCTGCTCCCGCTCACCAGCCGCAGCTACCGGGTGAACTGGCCCGGCGGCACGCCCGTGCTGGAGATGGACGCGGATGGGCCCATGGGGCCCGCGGGCTACACCGCGGTGTCCCAGGACATCGAGCAGTTACAGGTCCGGCTGGGCGTGAATGCACCCAACGCGCTCCCCGGCGCCCCCGTACGCTTCTTCCCGGACGCGGAGACCGGGCGCCCCTCGCTGGCCACCTGCACCCAGGCCACCTGCGCCGCGCACATCTCCTGGGCCTGGGATGCGGGTGTGCCCGTTCCGCCGGACCGCGGCCCGGGCAGCGCGGGTGACGAGCTGATGCGGCACATGCGCGTGGTGGAGCTGTCCATCACCGCGCGCTCGCAGCGCGCCGAGCTGACGGGGAACGAAGCACCCGGAGCGCGAGACGACGAAGGCAACCTCCGGGATGGCTACAAGCGCCGGCACAGCGTCATCCGCCTGGCGCCTCGCAACTTCGCGTTCGTGGGAACGGGGGGCTGACATGCGGCCACGCAACCGAGGCATGACGCTGCTGGAGGTGATGGTCGTGGTGGCCCTGGTTGGCCTCTTCGCCACCCTCTCCGTGTCCAGCTTCCAGGGCATGACGGAGCGCCAGCGCCTCAGCGCCGCGCAGCGCGAGTTGGTGCTGATGATGCAGGAGGCCCGTCAGAAAGCACGCGCGACCCACCAGCCCGTGCGGCTGGGCACGCGCGTCATGGATGAGCAGGGCGTCCAGGTGACGCGCATGCGCTGGGAGGCACTGGCATGCAGTGATGCCTGGGGCACGGTGTGTCCCATGCCCGCGTGCCAGGAGAACGCCTGCGGCGTGGGCGGCTGCGAATGCGCGGAGCTGGGGCCGGAGCTGGTCATCCCGCCGAAGCTCGACGTGGAGCTGCTGGTGGGCCTGTGCTGGCTGGGCAACCCCAGCGCCGGCGCGCCCGTCGTGGCTCCGCCGGCGCCCGGCGGAAGGGTGTGCGAACAGAACGCCCCGCTGCCCCCGACGGAGCGGCTCATCCTCCTGCGCAACAGGGGGACGCTCGAAGCGCCGGACTGGAAACCGGAGCTGGTATTCCAGGCGGATGGCCTGACGGCGGCCATACGCCCCTTGGATTGTGACAAGCACGCCTCCACGCCAGGCTGCCAATAGGCGGCGTCCGCACCGCCGCCGTCGCGCGTGCGAACGGCTCCCTTCGGCGTATGCTCGGGGGCCCGGGCCCAGGGCCCGGCATGCCGTCCGCGAGGAGCCCCCGACGATGATGAAGCGGCTGGTCCTGAGCCTGGGTGGAGCCACCGGCGCCCACGCGGACGCCGTGGCCGACGTGTGGAAGGCGAAGTGCACCGTGTGTCACGGCGGTGACGGCAAGGCGCAGACGAAGATGGGCCAGAAGGAGTCCATCGGCGACATGAGCCGGCCCGCCTGGCAGCAGTCCCGGACGGACGCCGACATCCGCAAGGTGATTGCCGACGGCGATCCGCGGAACAGCAAGATGAAGCCCTTCAAGGACAAGCTTACCCCAGCGCAGATTGACGCACTGGTGGGATACATCCGCACCATGAAGGCGCCGACGGCCCCTTGAATTTCCGTTCGAGGCCGCGCGTCATCCCCCCGCAAGAGAAACGGAGCCCCCCATGAAGAACCTCACCGTTGCCGTTGTCTTCTGCCTCTCCATGGCCAGCCTGTTCACCTCCCTGCGCGCGGACGCGCTCTCGTCGGTGCACATCGAGAAGGGGCTGTCCCCGGCGCAGTCGCTGTCCCTCCGCCCGGATGACGGCAAGGGCGGCGGTGACGACAAGGGCGACAAGGGCGGCGGTGAGGAGGACGAGGAGGAGTACCGCAAGCGCCGCTACGCCGGCCTGTCCCAGAAGGCGGCGATGGAGCTGGTGGACCCGGGCGCGCTGACGGACGTCATCCGCCTGCAGGCCGCCGTGAAGTTCGGCCAGCGCTAGCAGCAGGCCACCGGCCGGGCCTCAGGCAGTCTTGCCTGGCGGCCCACCCAACGGCCGGGTGACGCGAGGCAGCGTCACCGAGAAGCACGTCCCCGTGTCCGCCGACGACGCCACGTCCAGCCAGCCTCCGTGCGCCGTGACGATTTGCGACACGATGTAGAGCCCCAACCCCAGGCCCTGGTGCTTCGGCTTCGGCTGACCCGGCTCGGGGGGCACCCCGTGGAACGGTGAGAAGAGCCGCGGGCGCAACGACTCGGGGATGGGCGGCCCACCGTTGTGGACCTCCACGCGCTGGAAGAGCGAGTCCTTCGCCGCCAGCCGCACCCGCACCGAGCTCCCCTCCGGACTGTGTTGAAGCGCGTTGCCCAGCAGGTTCGACAGCACCTGTCCCAGGCGCTCCTCGTCCCAGATGCCGCGTGACTCGCCGTCCACCTCCAGCCGGACGCAGCACTCCGGATGCGCGGGCTCCAACTCGGAGATGATGCGCCGGCACACGTCCTCCATGCACACCTCATGGGGACGCAGCGGGATGCCACCCGCCATGCGTGCGCGCGTGAAGTCGAGCAACTGTTTCACCAGCCGCGCCATCCGCTCGGCGCTCCCGTCGATGCGAGCCACCACGCGCCGGACCTCCGGGGGCAGCGTGTCCCGGGCCAGGAGGGCCGCGGAGGACAGCCGCACCGCGGCCAATGGATTGCCCAGGTCGTGGCCCAGCACGCCGATGAAGCGCTCCTGGAAGCGCGCCTCCTCCTCGCGCTCCAGTTCCTGGCGCCGCCGCGCGGTGACGTCCCGGCAGATGGCGAACAGGCCGTACACGGTGCCGTCTCCGCGGCGAAGCACGCCCTTCGTGGTGTGCCAGATGCGGTCCGTCCCCGGGCCGCCTTCCGCCCCTTCGTACGTGGCCGTGTGCCCGGAGCTCATCACCTCGCGGTCGTGCGCCAGCGTCGGCGCGGCCCGGTCGGCGCCCAGCAGCTCCGCGTCCGTGCGGCCCAGGATTTCGCGCGGGGCCCGGTGGAAGGCGCTCGCGGTGGCGGGATTGATGAGGATGTACCGGCCCGACACGTCCTTCACGTAGATGGCGTCGGTGGCGCTCTCGATGACGGCGTGCAGCAGGTCATGGTCGCGCCGCAGGGCTTCTTCCGCGGCCATGCGCTCGGTGAGGTCCTCCAGGAAGAGCACCACGCCATCGTCACACGGGGATACGCGCGCCAGGAGCCACACGGTGCCCATGGGCGACTGCCGAGACACCCGCGCGATTTCTGGCGCGCGGCGTGTCACCACGCGGACACACGCACTGAAGAGGCCGCCGTCCCACGCCCACGGCGCTTCCTCCAGCAGCCGGTTGTGCACCAGGCTGCCCTCTTCTCCGCCGAGCCAGCGCTCCGCCTGCACGTTGGCGGAGACACACTCGAAGTCGACGATGCCGCCGACCGCGGAGCGCACGCTCCGCAAGACGACCACCGCCTCGGAAAGAGGTTCGTCCCCTTCGGTGCCCTGGCACCTGTTGATTCCACGGCCAGATGACATGTCGGCGTGGCCCCCGATGCTGCCGTTGTGAGCCACCCTAACCCCGCAGCAGGGGGTGGGGCCAACCGGTCCCCGGGGTGGCTTAACAGTGCCCGAGCTAACCAGAGCTTCCGATTTCTCCTGTTTCGCTCGACAGCCGAAGTGCTCCGTCGTTGACCTGACAGGGTGAGACTTCTAATTACCCTGGGGCCCTCAGGGTCCACTCATGGACACTCCCTTCATACAGACGCAGGACGGCGGCGCGGCGGGCGACCCCTTCGCCCAGGTGGTTGACGAACTTCGGGCGGGGCAGCGCGTCCGGACGCAAGGGCTCAAGGGGGCGGCGCGCGGACATGTGCTCGCCCGCCTGCATGGCGCGCTGAGAGCGCCGCTGGTCTGCGTGGCGGTGGACGAGGAGGCCGCCGACGCGCTCGCCGCCGACCTGTCCTTCTTCCTGGGCGGCCAGGGCAGCCTGCTGGCGCCGCGCGTGCTGCGGCTGCCCGCGGACGAGGTGCTGCCCTACGACGAGGTGTCTCCCGACGCGGCGGCCGTCACGGAGCGGCTGGGCGCCCTCTTCCATCTGGGGCAGGGCACGCGCTTCCCCGCGCTGGTGCTGTCGGTGCGCGCGCTGCACCGCAAGGTGCTGCCGCTGGCGGTGATGCGCGCGCTGGCCGCGCGGGTGGCCGTGGGGCAGGACTTCGACCGGGACTCGCTGGCGCGCCGGCTGGTGCGCATGGGCTACCAGAACAGCCCCTTGGTGGAGGACGTGGGCACGTTCAGCGTGCGCGGTGACCTGCTGGACGTCTTCAGCCCCCTCTACGACAAGCCCGTCCGCCTGGAGTTCTTCGGCGACACCATCGAGTCCATCCGCGCCTTCGACCCGCAGTCCCAGCGCACGGTGGACGCGCTGAAGGAAGTGGACCTGGTCCCCGCGCGCGAGGTGCTGCTCACCGACGAGACGCGCCCGCGCGCCGAGTCCGCCGCCCGCGCGGTGGCCGACCGCATCAACCTGCCCACCATCAAGCTGCGCGAGCAGTTGGACGCCCTGCGCGAAGGCCTGCCCGGCTTCGGGATGGAGGGCCTGCTGCCCGGCTTCTTCGAGGACGGGCTGTCCACGGTGTTCGACTTCCTGCGCGACTGGAGCCCCGAGGCGCCCGTCATCTACCTGGACGACCCGCTGGGCCAGGACCGCGCGGCGGACACGCTGTGGGAGGAGTTGGAGCGCTCACACGGCGCGGCCGAGGCCCGGCAGGAGCTCATCTGTCCGCCGCTGGAGCACTTCCTCTCCCGTGAGGACGTGAACCAGCGGATGCAGTCCTTCCGCGTGCTGGAGGGCGGTGGTCTGTCGCTGGCGCAGACGGAGCGCCCGCCGGTGCACTTCAGCTTCGGCGGCACCCAGGACCTGCGCGAGGCCATCCTGGCGCACCACGGTGAAGAAGGCGCGCTGTCCCCGTTGGTGGAGCGGCTGGAGCGCTGGCGCGAGCTGCGCGTGGCCTGCGTGGTGGCGTGCGGCACGCTGAGCCAGGCGGACCGGCTGAAGCGGCTGCTAATGGACCGCAACGTGATGGTGAAGGTCCACACGGAGCCGCTGGAAGACGCTGTGGCGCTGTACGAGCCGTCCATCCGCGCGCACCTCTTCACGGGCGAGGTGAGCCACGGCTTCGTGGATGGTCCTGGCGGGCTCGCGGTCCTGGCGGACGAGGAGATTTTCGGCGCGCGCGCGCGCCGGCGTCCCAAGCGCAGCAAGAAGCTGGACGCGTTCGGCTCCGGCTTCGGGGACCTGAAGGAAGGCGACCTCATCGTCCATACCGACTTCGGTATCGGCCGTTATGCGGGCCTGACGAAGATGGAGGTCAACGGCGTGCCCGGGGACTTCCTCGTCCTGGAGTACGCGGGCCGGGACAAAATCTACCTGCCGGTGGGCCGCATGCGGCTCATCCAGAAGTTCTCCGGCGGCGACCCCACGCAGGTGCAGCTGGACAAGCTGGGCACCACGAGCTGGGAGAAGACGAAGAAGCGCGTCAAGGAGCAGCTGCTCAAGATGGCGGCGGAGCTCCTCCAGATTGCCGCCGCGCGCAAGGCGCACCCCGGCCATGCCTTCAGCGCGCCGGACCGGTACTTCGCCCAGTTCGAAGCGGACTTCGAGTTCGAGGAGACTCCGGACCAGGCCAAGGCGATTGAAGACGTGCTGGCGGACATGCAGAAGCCAGAGCCCATGGACCGGCTCGTCTGCGGCGACGTCGGCTACGGCAAGACGGAGGTGGCCATGCGGGCCGCCTTCAAGGCCGCGCTGGACCGCAAGCAGGTGGCGGTGCTGGTGCCCACCACGGTGCTGGCGCAGCAGCACTTCCTTTCCTTCAAGAAGCGCTTCGCGGACTACCCCGTCACGGTGGAGGTCATCTCCGGGCTGAAGAAGGCGCCGGAGGTGCGGGAAATCCTCAAGCGCGCCAAGGAGGGCAAGGTCGACATCCTCATCGGCACGCACAAGCTGCTGGGCGGCGAGGTGGCCTTCAAGGAACTGGGCCTGATGATTGTCGACGAGGAGCAGCGCTTCGGCGTGAAGCAGAAGGAGTCGCTGAAGAAGTGGCGCTCCCAGATTGACGTGCTCACGCTGACGGCCACGCCCATTCCCCGCACGCTGCACATGAGCATGTCGGGCGTGCGCGACATGAGCATCATCGCCACGCCGCCGCAGGACCGCCGGGCCATCCGCACCTTCGTGATGAAGTACGAGGACACGGTGGTGAAGGAGGCGATTGAGCGCGAGGTGGCGCGCGGCGGACAGGTGTTCTTCGTCCACAACCGCGTGGAGTCGCTGCCCTCCATCGAGACGCAGCTGCGCGCGCTGGTTCCCCAGGTCAGCATCGGCGTGGCGCACGGGCAGATGGGCGAAGGGCAGCTGGAGAAGGTGATGCTCGCCTTCACGGAGAAGAAGTACCAGGTGCTGCTGTGCACCAGCATCATCGAGAGCGGCATCGACATCTCCAGCGCCAACACGATGATTGTGAACCGGGCGGACCAGTTCGGCCTGGCGCAGCTCTACCAGCTCCGTGGCCGAGTGGGCCGGTCCAAGGAGCGCGCGTATGCGTACCTGCTGGTGCCGTCACGGCGCGCGGTAACGAAGGACGCGCAGCGGCGCCTGGAGGTGCTCCAGAACTTCACCGAGCTGGGCGCGGGCTTCTCCATCGCCAGCCATGACCTGGAGATTCGCGGCGCGGGCAACCTGCTGGGCGACAAGCAGTCGGGCGCCATCGCAGAGATTGGCTTCGACATGTACGCGCAGCTCCTGGAGGAAGCCGTCGCGGAGATGCAGGGCCAGCCGCCCAAGGTGCAAATCGAACCCGACGTCACGCTGCCCATGCCGGCGCTCATCCCGGACGACTACGTCAGCGACGTCCACCAGCGGCTCGTCTTCTACAAGCGCTTCAGCCAGGCCAGCCACCCGGACGAAGTCACGGACCTGCGCGCCGAGCTGGTGGACCGGTACGGCGAAGCCCCGGACGAGGTGGACCACCTGTCCGAGCTGACGCTGCTGAAAATCGACATGCGCGACCTGCGCCTACGCGGGCTGGAGGTGGGCACCACCCGGCTGGTGGTCACGCTGGGCGCGGACGCGCTGCTGGATGGCCCCAAGGTGGCGGGGCTGGTGCAGCGCTCCAAGGGCGTCTACCGCCTCACCCCGGACATGAAGCTCATCGCCCGCGCGCCACAGGGCGCCAGTGGCCAGGACCTCATCTCCGAGGCCAAGAAGGTGCTGAGGGATTTGAGCCACTGCGCACTGCCGCAGGCGTAGACGCGGACCTCGGCGGCCGTTCCGCCGCCGAGGCCGTGCGCTTCCGCCCAAGCGCAGTCACTCAGGCTCAGCGCCCGCCGCAGAAGTGGGCCACGGCGCGAGCCAGGACGGCCTCGCAGCGCACCAGGTCTTCCACGGGCACGTATTCGCCCGTCTGGTGCGCCACGCGGATGTCGCCGGGGCCGAACACCACCGCCTCCGCGCCCAGCTCCGTCATCTGCGGCGCCTCCGTCCCGAAGGACACCGTCTCCGGCGCGTTGCCACTGGCCTCCGCAAGGAAGCGCACCACCTCCGCGTCCGCCCGGGTATTCACACCCCGGTCCGTGCGCACCACGCGAATCTGCGCCTCGAAGGCGGGCTCGTCACGCACCAGCTCCTGGCGGATGGTCTCCAGCAACTGAGACACGCGCTCCGGCGGCTGCCCGGGAATGGGCCGCCACTCCACGACGAAGCGGCAGGCGCCGGGGATGACGTTCTTCGCCTTGCCGCCCTGGATGACGCCCACGTTCACGGTGGTGAAGGGCGGCTGGAAGCCCTCGTCGAGGTCCTCGCGCAGCACCGTCAGCGCCAGGTGCTCCAGGCGCTGGAGGAAGCGGCCCGCGCGGAAGATGGCCGACGCGCCCGAGTCCGGGTACGCGCTGTGCCCTTCCTTCCCCCGCACCTCCACCTCCGCCAGGCAGTAGCCCTTGTTGGCGCGCACCGGAATGAGGCGCGTGGGCTCGCCGACAATCGCGTGCCGCGCGCGGCCCAGTCCCGCCTCCACCAGCTTCTTCGCGCCCGTCAGGCCGACTTCCTCGTCCGCGGTGAGGACCACCATCAGCGGGGCCTTCAACTGCTCGGCGTTCAACGCCGCGTGCAGCGCGCAGGCGATGAAGCCCTTCGTGTCACACGCGCCGCGCGCGTAGAGCCGCCCGTCCTTCTCCGTCAGCCGCAGCGCGTCCGTCCAGGCCGCGTCGTACGGCACGCAGTCGGAGTGCCCCACCAGGGCCAGCGCGGCGCGGCCGGAGCCGGAACCGCCCTTCACCGCGACGAGGTTCACCTTCTCCACGCCCGCGTCGTCCAGGAACTTCTGGCGCTCCGCGCTGAAGCCCGCGGCCTCCAGGCGCGCCTGCGCGTAGTCGATGAGCGGAACGTTGGGGCGGAAGGACGTGGTGTCCATCGCCACCAACTCCGTCAGGGTGGCCCGCAGCGCGGGCAGCGTGTCACTCATGGGTAAGACCTCCAGGGACGGGTCATGCCACGGCACGCCAGCCCCCGGAAGGCCCTTCCCTCCCCCATGTCTACTCAGCGAACGGACGCCACCTGGGGCGCGGCCTCCTCCAACGGAGACAGCGAGTTATCCCCCGCCCCAGGCCGTCCCAGGCCCTTGTGCACCGCGGGCGCCGCCGCGTTCACCGCCCCCACGTAGAAGACACCGTGGTAGCCGTCATCGTTCGTTCCGCCCCACGTGTGCACGAAGAAGCGGTCGCCGTTGTCCCGCCCCTTCGCGTCACGCACGCCGCAATCCAGCCGGTCCTTCACGCCGTTGCGGTCCACCGCGCAAATCCACGCCGACCCGCTGTTGTACGCCATGTCCAGCGCCACCACGCTGTCGAGCTCGTCCTTCAGCACCAGCCCCATCGGCCGGAAGGACTTGTCCCACGGCAGGCCCTTCTTCGTGCGCGAGTGGATGTTGCCCGACAGGACGATGTGGAAGCGCCCCGGGCCCGACTCCACATGGTGCCGAACCGTCGCCGCCATCGCAGTCTCCCTCGCCTGCCCCTGCATCGTCGGGTGGTCGAAGACGAACACATCCACGTCCAGCCCGCGCGAGCGCAGCTGGCGCAACTGCTCCAGCATGTTTGCCACCGCCTCGCTGCTGCGGCCGTCCGGGTACGGGCTGCGCCAGAACGGCGCCTCCATCAACTTCAGCCAGTCATCCTCCGCCCCCGCGCTCTCCAGGAACGCCCCCACGCGCGTCTGGCTCTCCAGCGGCAGCTCCAGCCCCACCGTCACCGGCATGCCGGCCACCGCCACCTGGCACGACGCCTGCGCCACGAAACGCGGCACTTCCTGCGTGCCGTGCATCTCCCCCAGCAGCAACGTGCCACCTGGCTTCACCTGCTTGCCCAGCCCCAGGATGGGCAGGCCACATTCAAAGGCCATGGCCTCCGCGCCCGCGTTCGCACTGGGCGTCGTCGCCACCTGCACCGGCTTGGGCGCGTTCTCTTCCTTCATCAGCTTGGGCGCGATGGAGCGGAACACCCGCCACTCCATGACCAGGTCCCGCGAGCCCTGACCCGAACCCGCGTAGAAGGAGTTCTCTCCCCGCGGCGCGGCGATGCGGGCCTCCCAGTCCTCCGCGCTGAGGATGGGGTCGGAAGAGACAGCACCCGAGCCCGCGTTGACGTCTTTAACGCGGTCCCCGTGGCCCAGCCGTCCTCCCACGACACGGCTGGATCCCCAATCAATCTCACGGCCCGGAGGACTCAGCGCGGTACTGGCGCTCTTGGTGATGCGGATGATCCACAGCTTGCTCTTCGTCGGCGTCTCGCGCTTTCCCAGCACCATGTACCGGTGCCAGAAGCTCGAAATCTTCGAACCGCCGAACTCCTGGCGCCAGTCCGTCTCCAGCACCAGGCTCCCCTTGTCCTCCTTGAAGGGCAGCTTGTTCTCCGTGAAGAACTGCCGCACCTCGGGCCAGACTTCTTCCAGGGGCCGCTCGTAGATGGCCTCGCCATCCGGGATGAACAAGTCACTGAAGGTGCTTCCCTGCCGGGCCGCGCAGCCCACCTGGAAGCACATCAACGTCACCACCGCGAACCACTTCGCGCGCATCGGCCCCTCCGGGAATGAACTCCCGGGGGTGAACGCGCCGCGCCCCAATGCCATATCGGAGGAGAACTGCCGCTCAGGCGTACAGCGCGCGAGACAACACCTGGAACGCGCGGCCACTCTCCTCCGCGAGCGCATGCCTGCCCTCACGGACGACCTCGCGTCCGCCCACCACCACATCGCGCACCGCCGCCTTCTCCGCGCCCAGCACGATGGCGGGCAGCAGCGATGCCGGCAAAGCGCCCACGAGCGACGGATGGTGCAGGTCCACCGTGAAGAAGTCCGCGGGCGCGCCCGCCTCCAGGGCGCCAGTGGCGAGCCCCAGACTCCGCGCGCCGTCCACGGTGGCCATGTCCAGCAGCCGCGCCGCCAGCCCATCCATGGCGCCCCCGCCCGGGTCCAGCACGGCGCGCCGCAGCCGAGACAGCCGCAGGTGCCCTTCCAGCTGTCGCGCCTCATCCAGCAGGTCCACCGTGGCCTGGCTGTCCGAGCCCAGGCTGATGCGCGCGCCCGCCGTCACCAGCGCATCCGCGGGGACGATGCCGTCGCCCAGGTTCCGCTCCGTGGAAGGACACGCGCACACCGTGGCCTCGGCCCGGCCCAACAGCGACACCTCCTCGTCCGTCAGGTGCACCCCGTGGACCGCCGTGAAGCCGGGCCCCAGCAGGCCCAGGTCCGCCAGCAACTCCACCGGCCTGCGGCCATGCTCCGCCAGACAGGCTTCGATTTCCTTCGGCTGCTCCGCCACGTGCATGTGGACGGGCAGGCTCCGCACGGACGCACTCGCGAGCGCCGCCAGCCACTCCCGAGGCACCGCGCGCACGCTGTGCGGCGCGAGCCCCACGCTGACCGCCGCGTCGGCGCGCACCTCGCGGGCCAGCGCCTCAACCGAACCCAGGAACGTCTCCACGTCCGGGTCGATGAAGCGGCGCTGCCGCGGATTCGCCGCCACGCCGAAGCCCGCACGGGCGTACCCCACGCGCAGCAGGCAGATGCGCAACCCCACATCCCGCGCGGCGCGAATCACCGCGTGCGCCAACGTGTTGCGGTCCGCGTACGGCGTGCCGTCGGACTGGTGGTGGACGTAGTGGAACTCCCCCACGGTGGTGATGCCCGCGAGCGCCATCTCCACGAAGGCCTGCCGCGAGGCGACGTAGAGGTCCTCCGGGCTCAGCGACTCGGCAGCGCGGTACATCGCCTCGCGCCAACTCCAGAAGTCGTCCGCCTCCCGGCCCGATGCCACGTACTCCGTACGCCCGCGGATGAGCCGCTGGAACGCGTGGGAGTGTCCGTTGACGAGCCCCGGCAGCAAGGCCCTTCCCGGCAGCGCGACGGTGCGCGCGCCCGCGGGGACGCATTCCGGGGCCAGGATGCGGCCGTCGGCGCTCACCGCGAGCCCGCGCCCTTCGTGGAACCGGCCGCCCGTGTACAGGAGCTCCGGCTGATAGACAGTGATGTCGCTCACGCCAGCAACTTACGCCAGCGCCACGGGGCGCGCAGCAGCCGCGGCGCGCCCCGTGAAATGCCAGACGTCAGTGGAGCGCGAGCGTCGGAGTCCGGTCTTCCGTCGGAACACCCGAGTTGTCTCCCCCACCCGGACGTCCCAGCCCCTTGTGCACCGCCGGCGCCGACGCGTTCACCGCCCCCACGTAGAAGACACCGTGGTAGCCGTCACCATTGGTGCCCCCCCACGTGTGCAGGAAGAAGCGGTCGCCGTTGTCCCGGCCCTTCGCCTCGCGGATGCCACAGGCCAACTGGTCCTTCACGCCCTTACTGTCCACCGCGCAAATCCACGCCGACCCGCTGTTGTACGCCATGTCCAGCGCCACCACGCTGTCGAGTTCGTCCTTCAGCACCAACCCCATGGGCTTGAACGACTTGTCCCAGGGCAGGCCCTTCTTCGTGCGCGAGTGGATGTTGCCCGACAGGATGACGTGGAAGCGCCCCGGGCCCGACTCCACCTGGTGCCGGACCGTCGCCGCCATCGCGTCCTCGCGCGCCTGCCCCTGGGCCTTCGGGTGGTCGAAGACGAACACATCCACGTCCATCCCGCGAGAGCGCAACTGACGCAGTTGCTCCAGCATGTTCGCCACCGCCTCGCTGCTGCGGCCATCCGGATACGGGCTGCGCCAGAAGGGCGCCTCCATCAGCTTCAGCCAGTCATCCTCCGTCCCCGCGCTGTCCAGGAAGGTGTCCACCCGCGTCTGGCTCTCCAGCGGCAGCTCCAGCCCCACCGTCACCGGCGTGCCGGCCACCGCCGTCTGGCAGGACGCCTGCGCGATGAAACGCGGCACTTCCTGCGTGCCGTGCATCTCCCCCAGCAGCAGCACCCCACCCGGCTTCACCTGCTTGCCCAGGCCCAGAATCGGCAGGCCGCATTCGAAGTCCATGGCCGCCGCGCTTCCCTCCGCGTCAGGCGCCATCGCCACCTTCACCGGCTTGGGCGCGTTCTCCTCCTTCATCAGCTTGGGAGAGATGGTGCGGAACACCCGCCACTCCATGACCAGGTCCCGCGACCCCTGCCCGGACTCCGCGAAGAAGGAGTTCTCCCCCACCGGCGCATCCAGCCGATCCTCCCAATCCTCCACGGAGAGGCCCGGGGCCGCGGAGCCACCTCCCCCCTGGTCACCGATGACGCGCGCCACTCCCCAGTCCAGCTCACGGCCCGCCGGGGCCAGCGCCTTGTTGCGGCTCTTGGTGATGCGGATGATCCACAGCTTGCTCTGGGTGGGGGATTCGCGCTTGCCCATCACCATGTAGCGGTGGAAGAAGCCGGACACCTTCGAGCCACCGAACTCCTGGCGCCACTCCGTCTCCAGCACCATGCTGCCCCGGTCTTCGCGGAAGGGCAGGTTGGCCTCCGTGAAGTACTGGCGCACCTCCGGCCACATCTCCTCCACCGGCCGCTCGTAGATGGCCTCCCCATCCGGGATGAAGAGGTCGCTATAGGTGCCAGCCTGATGGGCACAGCCCGTCATCAGGCCCGCCAACACAACCGCCGCGTAGACCACCGAGCGCATTCGTCCCGTCTCCTCGTAGAGCCCCAGCGGAGCGTAAACGAGGACCAGGCCCCGGCATATCGACCCGGCAGGGCGGCTCAGGCGGGGGCTTCGGAGCCTTCCTCGGCGATGGCGCGTGCCCGCTCCCAGGGGCGTGTCCGGACGGCGTCGCGAATCCACATCACGTGGCGCCGCTCGTCCTCCCGGTGCTTTTCGATCAGCTCACGGACCTCGGGGCGCCAGTCGAAGCGCAGGGCGACGTCGTAGGCGCGGTTGGAGAACTCCTCGTTGCCAAGCATGGCCACCAGCGCGGCCTCGGTGCCCATCATGCTGGACATCGCCGTCAGGCCCACCATCGCCGTTCCCTTGAGGTCCAGGCGCAACTCCAGCGGCGTCCCGCCCGCCTCGTGGATGAGGGCGTTCAGGTCCTGTACGTGCCGGACGTGGTCGATTCGGAATCCGTTGAGCCGCTCGCGGACCAACTGTTCCGGAATCCGGGCCAGGGCCGCGTCGTAGGCACCCACGGCATCCGCGTCGAGCTGGGCCAGGCTGCGCAGCCGGGCCACTTCCGATTTGTCGGCCATGTCGAACTCCTGCGCTGAAGGGGCTCGGGCAATGTGAGAAGGCTGTTCCCGCAAACCAACCCACCTCCTGGACGCGCTGACTGCCCGCCCCTGGGGCAGGCGGACAGCCAGGGCCCAGGTCCTCAGGCGTGCACGGCGTCAGAGGGCGCGCGCGGCTGGGTGGCGTGCTTCCTCCGCGCGACCCGGCGGTGCTTGAGGACAATCACGGCCCCCAGCACCGCGCTCAACAGCATCAGCGCGTTCGTCACCACGAAGACCCAGTTGCCGACCTTCCAACTGTAGAGCGTGAACCCCACGGAGGCCGTCATCTGCCCCACGAAGAGCCACTTGGACACACCCTCGCTCGAGCCTGACTTCCACTGCTTGTGGACCTGGACAGCGATGGTCAACAGCAGGACGAATGAACTGAACCACCCCAGGGCTTCGGCCCCCATGCACCCTCCTGGCCACAGACGATGTGCATGCGCCCTGCCGTGTGCAGCACGCCCGTCACCCCACCGGACCGCCCACCGCGCTCAGCCTGTCCGCGCCGCCGCCTCGCGGTGTCGCGCAATCCATGCCCGCGCCTCTTCGGCCGAATCCACGTAGGCCGTGTCGAGCCGCATCCCGCCGCTCAGCATCGCGCCCACCATGAGGCTCTTGGTGGTGGCCTTCTGCTCCATCGCCGCGCCGATGTAGACGACGCCCAGGAACCAGCCCGCCTGCGCGTGGTCCACCAGATAGCGGCGCGACTCCGGACTGAGGTGCGAGTCCGTGATGTCCGCGGCCAGGTAGAAGCGCTGCGCGTCCGCCATCTCCCGGTACACGCCACACGACCAGACCGACGTCTCCAGGGTGATGGCGCCCCGGAAGCGCGCCCAGAGGATGTCCGGCGCTTCGAACCACGCTTGCTGCTCGCCGTGACGCCACTCCCGGTTCAGGCTCATGGGCCTCCCACGCTGGAACAGGCGCCAGGATAGCCCCGGCCCCAGCGTGGACCCAACAGCCTCCCGGTGCGGACCGTCAGAAGCCGAGCGGCAACACGAAGGCCGTGCCGTTCTGCGTCCCCGTCCGGTAGCTGCGCGGCGCGCCGATGACGAGCATGGGCGGCGAGCTGCCGCTGCCCGGCATCATCGACATCGCCTGCCCCAGCGCCGAGCGCTCCGAGCCATCTCCCACCACCATGAGGAACGGTGAAAGCGCGCCCTGCTGGCCAACCCCGCCAGCATAGAGAAACACCGCGCCACCGCCGTCGGACGCCTCGGAGGCGCCCGGCGCGCTCACCAGCAGGTCGGGGATGTTGTCGCCCGTGAGGTCCGTGCCGCCCACCAACCGCGCGCCGAAGTTCACAGCGCGGTGACGGTGGACCAGGACAATGGGGTTGAGGCCGTCGCCCAGCGCGCCCACCACCAGCGGCGAGCCCGCGGACTGGAGCGCCTGCATCCGGTTCACCAGCACCGTCTTGTCGAAGAGCAGCACCACCGGCTGCGTCACGCCGTTGAAGGGCACACTGGTGGCGCTGATGGCCACGAAGTCACGCGTGTCGCCCAGGAACCGGCCCGCGCGCGTCATGCTCAGGCCCAGGCCCATGTTGGTGAGCTGCACCTCGCTGTCACCGGCGATGCGCCACAGCGTGGCCGTACTGCGCCCGCCGCAGCGCGCGCCGCCCGCGTCGAAGCCCAGCAGGATGGCCACGCCTGACCGCGACCCTTCCGCGTAGCGCCAGGCCAGCTCGTCACAGCCATCACCGTTGAGGTCGCCCAACGACACCGGCGCGAACGTTTGAATGTCCATGGACGGCATCGTGTAGATGGGCTCACACATCATGCTCAGCTTCGCCAGCGACGCGTCCTCGGGCGCGCGGCCCAGGAACACCTCCATGCCGTCGTTGCGCAGCAGGCCCACGTCCTGGCGGCCATCGCCGTTCAAATCAAACCCGCCCACCACGCCGCGCCCGATGCCGGTACGCCGGCAGAGGGCCTCCGGCTCCAACGTGCAGTCCGCGATGACGTTCGGCGCGAACAGCCGGTACGCCGGCTTGAAGCTGCCGTCCGGCTGTCCCAGTGACACCAGGGCACCGCCCACCGACTGGGTGCCACTGGTGACACACGCGGCGGGCACCGACGTGTACGTGTTGTTGAGCTCGTTGTTGGAGCTCGTGGTGCCCGTGCCCGGCACGTAGAAGTTGGACGCGCCCACCACCAGGTCTGGACGCCCGTCGCCGTTGAAGTCGGAGAAGGCCACGTCCACGCCCACGTTGCGGCCCGCCTGGTGCGGCGAGGGCAGGCCCTCCTCCACCACGGTGGCCTGCGCGGGCGCCGACACGTCGTGCACGTAGGCACGGCCAATGGTCAGGGCGTTGCCGTCATTGCTGGTGCCGGGGCCGGACCAGCCCGGCGCGCCCGTGAGCACCAGCGGACGGCCCTGCGGGCCCTGAGCAATCGCTACCGCCTCGCCGAAGCGCTCCACGCTCGGCTTCGCAGGCACCCGGACGCTGGTGCGCGTCCACTCCGTCACCGACGCGCCTTGACGGTGGTACAGCTCCACGCTGCCGGTGAAGGCCCCCTGAGCCGAAGAGGACCGGCCCGCGAAGGCCACCAGCGACGGGTTCGCCGCGGGGCCCCAGGTCGCCAGCCCCGAGCCCAGCGTGTCCGACACCGCCGTCCCGTTGATGACCGTCAGCGGCCGGTTGAGGATGCTGCCCTGCGTGAGCGTGGCCAGGGGATAGACGAGAATCTTGCCGCTCCAGCGCAGCGTGCCGCTCCCCACACCCGATGGCGCGGACGCGTACGGCGCGCCCAGGAGCAGCTCCAGGCCCGGCTCGCCGTCGACGTCCATCACCGCCCAGCTCCGGCCCGCGTTGATGCCGCTGGCCTCGCCGTAGATGCGGGCGAAGGCCGCCTCGCGCGTCACCTGGGGCGGCCGGTTGGCGGGCTCGCCGGTGGCGGAGTAGCCCGTCAAATCGAACAGCAGCGCACCACCCGAATCACTGCCGGACTGCAGGCCCCCGCTCGAGCGCAGGTCCGGCGAGTCCGCCCGGTCCGCCACCGCCAGCAGCAGCGGAGGCCGCGTGCCCTCGGCGGGGATGACGCCCAGCCGCCACGTGCCCTCGTTGCTGTCCGCCGTGTTGGCCGGCAGCACGTACACGTCCGGCGATGCCCGGAAGCGCGCGCCTTGCGCGCGTGCCAGGAAGACGGAGATGGCCATCTGCGCGCCCGACACCGCTCCGGACGCGTTGTACCGGGACACCCGGCTCAGCGCCGCCAGGTCCACCAGGCCGTCCCCGTTGAGGTCGCCCGTCACCAGCGCGCGGCCCAGCTCGGTGCTGCTGCGCGACACCAGGGCGCCGTCCTGCGTCAAATCCCAGCCGCCCAGCCGCACCGTGGGGAGGTCCGGCACCGGCGAGCTCCGCGTCGACGCGTAGATGTCCACCGTGCCGCGGTTGCGGATGGCGTTGGTGGGGGCCAGGTCGCCCAGCGGCGAGCCCACCACCACGTCCAGGTCGCCGTCGCCCTCGAAGTCCGCGATGGCCATGCCCGAGCCGAACGCCGCGTTGCGGAGCAGGCCGGTGAGCTGCTGGCGCAGCGGCGCCGGCGCCCCGCTTCGGAAGGTGTAGAGGTACACCGCGCCGGCGTTGGTGACGGCCACGTCCGCGCCCGGCGAGGACACCAGCAGCTCCGCGCGCCCGTCCCCATCCAGGTCGCCCGCGGCCAGCGCGTCACCGAACTGCGCCGTCTCCGTGGTGCCGGTGAGCACCCACGTGGGCTCCGTCGGCAGGCCGCCGCTCCCCCCCTTGAAGATGAACACGGCGCCGCCCGACGGCTCGTTCAGGTCGCTCTCGCGCTGCCCCACCGCCAGGTCCAGGTGGCCGTCACCGTCGAAGTCCGCCGTCACCAGGGTGGCCGCGTCGGACAGACGGCCGTGCGGCAGTCCCGGCCGCGTCAGCTCGTCCAGCACGCGCACCGACACCCGCGCCGTGTCCCCGGTGAAGGGGTCCGCCGCATTGAGCACCGCCACGCCGGTAGCGCCGGGCTCGATGGTCAGCCGGCCGCCCGCCAGCGTCCCGGGGCCGGACTCCTTCGTCCAGTTCACCCGGTCACTGCCACCGCGCGTGGCCAGCGGCACGGACGAACCCGAGGGAACGGCGAGGAAGGCCGGCGCTCCGGTCAACCGGGCATGAGTGCGGACCTCGTACTGGAGCACCGCCTCGTCGCCCGACTGCGTGTCGCGCACGGTGATGACGTCCAAGCCCTCACGCGTGCCGGCCGTATAGAGGCCGCCAGGCGACAGCGTGGCGCCGGAGCCGTCGGCCGACAGCAGGTACATGGCCGAACCCAGCACGCCGTCCGTCACCACCTGGAAGGAGGTGCCCGGCCGCAGCTCCGCGCGCACGGGCGCGACGTTGAACGTCGCCGCCACGTTGACCTGCGTGGTGGCGCTCACGCCCGGGCAGCGCGCGTCCTCCACCACCAACGTGTCCGTGCCCGGCGTGCGCCCCGCCAGGAAGCGGCTGCCCACCAGCTCACCCGAGGAGCCTCCCGGCTCCAGCAGGTAGGTGTAATGACCGCTGCCGCCGGTGGCCACCAGGGCCACGGGGCTCGACACACGCACGCGCGCGGGCTGCGCGGTGAGCGTCAGCGCGGCCAGGCCCGTGCACTGGTCCGTCTGGTGAGGCTGCGCCACGCGCGCGGGCGCAGGCTCATCCGAGCAGGCCGCGGCAAGGAGCGCGAGGAAGGGGGCCGCGCGGGTCAGTCGGGACATGTCAGGTACCTCGAGGGAGACTGCGCGTTGCTTCAGGGCCTGGCGCCAGAGGAGGCCCAGCGCTGGATGCGGGAGATGAGCTCGGGGTCCATGGGACCATCGGCGGGCATCCGCTGGTCTCTCACGGCTCCAGTGATGATGGGCGCGTTGGCCCGCCACAGCTCATAGCTGTCGAGCGAGCGCGCCGCGCTGGAGCTGTTGTGGCAGTTGCGGCACCGCGCCTCGTGGATGGGGCGGATGTCCTTGTCCCAGCTCAGCGGCCCCGACGCCAGGGGCGCATAGTCGAACGGCACCGAGCGCTGCGCCTCCGAACCATCCGCGTAGCGCGCCACCACCGACAGGACGTAGCGGCCGGCCTCCAGCGACGCGAAGGAGTAGGCGCGGTGCGTCCCGTCGGCCTCCAGACCGCCCAGGCTGTAGTCCGGCCCCTCCGTGGGAATCTCCGAGTTGCCCAGCTTGTAGACGACGCTCTCGGGCGCTCCGCCCGGCGGCATCACCGCGCGCACCACCAGGCCGTCATTCACCAACTGCATGCCCTGGTAGAGCCCCCGGAGGCGCGGCACCAGCACGTGGCTCAGCGCGACGGACACCCCGCCCTGCTGCACCCAGACGCTGCCGCTCTCGTCCGCGGCGAGGAAATGGAAGTCCCCGGCGCCGGCGTCCGTGGCCGCGCGCCAGACATTCGCGTCCGCATCGTACTGGAGCAGCGAACCGCCCGTCTTCGCCCACAAGAAGCGGCCCGAACCGATCAACTTCTGCGGCTGCTGCGGCAGCTCCACGCGGCGCCAGCCGTCCTTGCCCCGGCGCAGCAGGGCCTGGTTGGTGAGCGCCCACAGCTCGCCAGAGGTGCCCACCGCGGGCCCGATTCCGGCCAGCGCTTGCAGCGACTCGCCTTCCGCCAGGGGCGCGCTCGTGGTGTGCACCCGGTAGTGGGCGGTGCTGAGGGCCACCGCGACGCTCAGCCCGCCTTCGTGCAGGAACCACACGCCGGGCAGGTTCTCCGGTGAGGGCGCCGCCGCCAGCGAGGTGATGGCCTTCACCGACGCGCCGTCCACCTTCAGCTCCGCCAGCGTGCCTTCCTGCAGGCGGAACAGGCCGCGCGTGTGCGCCAGCCACACCGCGCCGTCCGCGGACTGCGCGGTGGCGATGACGCCCTGCCCCAGCGCGTCCCGCCAGGGCGGCGCGATGAGCCACCCCGACTCCGCCATGAAGAGCCCGGTCTGCGTCTCCACCAGGGCGCTGTGAGGCCCCAGCCGGAAGACGCCGAGGATGCCGCCCGCCGCCGCCTCATTGTCCGGGTGCGGCTCCAGCGCCCCGTACGTGCCGTCCAGCCGCAGCCGGACGAGCTCGCGCGAAGCGGTGGCGAAGACACCCCCGCCCGCCTGGTCCGCGAAGCCGGAGACCGGTGCCAGGGCCGTGACGGCGGGGACCTGGACCGGCTGGAAGGGCGTCGGCTCGGGCTTGTCGAGCGGAAGCGAACGGTCCTCCCCGCACGCCCCCAGGACCACGAGCGAGAGCAGGGAGAGGACGGCGGAGGCGGAAGCCCTCGGATGGATGCGCATGCGAAATGGACGGCTCAGGCGAGAATGGGGCGCAGCGGTTCGACGCGGGTGATGCTGTAGTCCAGCCCCGCGGACGCCAGCACCGTGGCGATGACGTGCTCGGGGAGGATGTTCTCGCCGTTCGGGTCCGACGCGCCGTTGCGCAGGTCGAAGGTGCCCGGCGCCATGCCAATGTCACCGCTGCGGCCGAACACGAAGTTGTGCTTGATGCCGGCCCCCATCAGCAGCGCGGAGTTGCTCAGGTGGTGGTCACGGCCACCGGAGCTGTTGATGAGCGGCGTGCGGGAGAACTCGGAGAACACCATGATGGTGGTGTGGTCCATGAAGGTGCCACCCGCGGGATGGTCGCTCTCACGCAGGTCCTTCACCAGCATGGCCAGGGCGTCGAAGCCGCGCCGCTGATTGTTGGCCTGCGTGAGCTGGCTGCCGAAGTGGGTGTCCAGGCCGCCCGTGAGGTTGATGGTGACGCACTGGGCGATGCCCTTCTTCAGCGCGGTCGCCACCGTGGCGGCGCGGCCGCGCTCGCCGTTCACGTCGTTGGCGCTGGTCAGGTTGTACTTCGTGCGGATGACCGCCATCTCCGCGCTGTGCGGCTGGTTGGCTCCAACGAGGAAGTCGAACGACTTGTCCAGTCCCTTGGACTGGATGAGCCGCATCTGCTCCTGGCTGTTGGAGTAGGTGGTGCCCACCCCACGCGCGCCATAGGCCGCCTGCTCGCAGTTGACGGGCTGGCCGCGGAAGTCGAGCAGCTGCTTCTCGAGTTCACTGTCCAGCGCGTCCGCGCTGCCCTTCAGCGTCAGGATCAGGTCGTCCCGGCGGCTGACGCGCAGCGCGTTGGCATAGCCGCCGTACCGGTCGTTGTACGACTCCACGTTGTAGGAGATGGAGGCAATGGGCACGCGCGGCTTCATCTGCCCCACGATTTCAGTCGCCGTGGAGGAGCCACGCGCCGCGCTGCCAATGGGCATCTTCCCGGTGAGGAAGTAGCGGTAGCCCACCTCGTGGCCCAGCGTGTTCATGTTGATGCCGCGCACCACGGTCATCAAATCGTAGTGCCTGGCCAGCTCGGTGCCCACCGCGGGCCCGAAGTCGATGTTCGACCGGCCCACGCCCGGAAGCTCGGCGGGGATGAGCGGCCGGGCCTCGAAGCGGGTGTCGTTGATCTGGTCGTAGCCCGGGAGGATTTTCGTCTCCGAGGCACGGTCCGCCGTGAACTCGGTCGGGTCCCTCGGGTCGAAGGCCAGCAGTTGGTCCCATCCACCGTTGAAGTAGACGAACACGAAGCAGCGGTCCGCCGGCGCCATCTCCGCCGCCTGGGCGAAGGCGCGGAAGGGCAGCCCACCCAGCAGGGTGGAGCCCATGAAGCCAGCGGTGGCCTTGAGGAAGGTACGGCGTCCGTGGGCGCAGCCCTGGGAGCAATTCTCGTCGTGGCGGTTCTTCTTCATCGCGGTCACTCCGAGCTTCAGTAGGTGATGAAGCGCGGGTCCGTCAGCATGGCGATACACACCACGGCCAACGTCTCATGGCGCTTGGAAGAGGAGAGGGTCTGCACCCGGCTCGCGGCCTGGGTGAAGAAGGACGCCCACTTCGTGAGCTCCTCGCCCGACAGCGGCGAACCCCAGAAGCGGGTGGACATGTAGACGAGCTGCGCGCGCACCTCCGCGTCGGTCAGCTTCGTCAGGTCATCCCACTTCTCCGGCAGCAGCCGGCCCATGGTGCGGGCCGACGCGTCCGTCATGCGCATCTCCGCGGACGCCTGGCTGATGCACACCTTGCGCGCGCCGTCCTCCAGGAACTTGGCGAACACCAGGTTGGGCTCGATGTTCTCGCTCACCACCAGGGCATAGTCCGCGCGCCCCATGGACGTGGCGCGCGAGTCCAGCTCGCTCCAGCGCTGCCCCACCGCCCCGACGATGGCGGCGTCCAGTTGGGCCACGGTGAGCCGGCGCGGGGCGCGGCCCACGCTGCCGTCCTGGTCCTCGGGGTCCGGCAGGGGCGTGAAGTCCCCGGGCTGATGCGGGTTGGCGATGGGCTCGATGATGCCGTCCGCGGGCTGCGTGTCATCCTTCGTGCAACCGGAGGCCAGCGCGAGCAGCGCGGCGGTCAAGACGAGGCGGCGCATCAGTCAATCCTCCGGTAGGCGTCGGACGTCACCACGCGCTCGATGAGCGCCTTGAGGCGGTGGCCGTTGCGCGCGAAGTCCTGTGCGAAGGGCACCAGGTACAGGCGCTGCTCCTCCGCCGTCATCGGGCGGCCAAGGAACTCGGTCCAGATGCGCCGCACCGTGCAGCGCTCCAGGTCACCCGACTGGAGCATCTTCTGCACCAGCAGCGCGGGACCGGCCTCGATGTTCTGCTCTTCGTCCGCCGTGCGGTACAGGTACGTCTTGAGCATGCCCAGGCTGCTGGCACCATCACCGTCGTAGGCCTGCATGATGTACTGGCTGCACTCGCCGCCGCAGTTGGTGTCGTTGTTGAGGGCGCAGTCGCGGCACTTCGGGTCGTAGCGAGGAAACTGGTCGGGCGCGAGGAACTGCGCGGAGCGCTCCGCGTAGCGGCCCCAGTGCGCGCCGGTGGGCTCCATGGTGGCGTGGCAGTAGTTGCAGCCGCAGCGCACCGCCAGGTTGTTCTCGCGGTTGCACGCGTCCTCCGGCGCGGGCGACGAAGCCCCCGGCGGCGGCGCGAACGTCTTGCAGAGGAAGGCTTCGTAGAAGTGGTTCACCCGCGCGCGGTGCGTGGGGAAGCGGTAGAGGAAGGACGGCGTGGTGAGCACGCCCGCGTGCCCCTCGTCACGCGTGTACTCCGCCCAAGCCTCCGTGTCGTTGTAGGCCACCACCGGCACGGCGCCCTGCGCGGTGGGCGTCGTCACGTTGAAGACGCCCACGCCCTGCTGGCTGCGGAAGTACTCGGACAAGGTGCCGTTCACGAACGAGCGGCGCGTGGTGAGGATGTTGAAGTAGGGCTCGTCGCGCTGCACCACCGACTCGGCGATGCGCAGCGGCTCGTCGTTGAAGGCGGCCACGCGCAGGCTGTGCACGTCCCGGATGTCCTGCGCGGTGATGGCGGGCGTCTCGCAGCGGCGCATGCCCACGCCGCAGCCGCAGCTGCGGTCGGTGGAGAAGCGGGACGTCTCACAGGACGCCATGTTCCACGGATTGTGGGTGCGCTCCTGCGCGTCGATGGCGCACACCTTGACGCTCTCCGGCGTCTTGTCGGTGGCCCAGTAGGGCGCGGCCTTGTTCACGAAGCCCTCGCGCAGGACGCAACCGCGCTGAACCCCGTAGTTGCCCTTGAGTCCGTTGCGCAGCTCCAGGTCCAGCGTGCAGCGCTTCAGCTCGGTGAGCGCCGGCTTGGAGTCCGGGTTCGGGTGCTTGAACGCCTTGATTTTGGCGCCATCCATCTCCTTCACCGTCAGCGCCCGGGTCGTGGTCTTCGCCGGGTCCGGCTCGCAGATGAAGGCCCCCGCGCTGCTGCCCGAGCCGCGCTGGTCGCAGAAGTAGAGGTACTCGTGTTTCGGGTGGCTGGTGCTCAGCAGGTCCGAGCACTTCGCCGTGCCATCCGGCGTGGTCGGCGCGAGCGGCGTACACGCGTAGTAGTTCGTGTCGTAGTCGTAGCTGACGGCCAGAGGCACGCCCTCGTCGTCGTGGCACTTCGTCCGGGGACGCTCGGTGAGCGGCGCCGCGTGCGCGTCTGGCTGCTCCGCCGTGAGGCACTGGTCCTGCGCGATGTCTGAGTTACACGTCGCGCCGTTCGCGCCGCGCAGCGTCGTGGCGGGATTGCCGACCACGCCATAAGCGGTGGCAATGCCGTTACCCGTCACCCGCGAGTTCTGGTTGTTGTTGAGGCTTCCGGAGAGGTTCGAGCGCAGCAACGCACGGTGGTAGTTGCGGATGCGCGCGTTGAACTCGTCCTTCGTCATCATCGCGCGGATGTCTTCCACGCCGATGGAGCCCTTGGCCTGGGCGGCCTGGTACTCCTCGTAGGTGGGGGGACGGCCGAGCAAGTCCAGCGACAGCTGCCGGAGATGCCGCTCCAGGGGCACCTTTGCGACAACTGGTGAACAGACAGCCTCCTCTTGAGCAGAGGCTGGCAGGGCCAGAAGCAAGGCGGCACCAGCCAGGCAGGCAAGGTAGCGCACACTGAGCACGGGGGGACCTCCGGAAGGGGGGGTCGGGGGGACACTCTCAGTATGCAGGAATTACAGTTTCAGTATCCAGTAGTACCTAGTGGAACATTTCATCCCACATGTATTCCCTAATAGTGTCAACCAGTTAGCAAGGGTTGCAACGAAGCCCGCCACGCGAGACATAGGGCCCATGTCGAACGCCGCCCCTGCCGCGCTGCCGCCCCGGGTGAGTGACCGGGCTTTCTTCATCTTCACCGCCGTGGTGTCCGCGCTGGCATTGGCGTTCATCGGGTGGATTCTGCTGGTGCGCGGCGGCGGCCCGGTGGAGGGGGTGAACCTGCGCTTCCTCCCAGCGGTGAACGCGGGGCTCAACGCCACGGCCGCGGCGCTGCTCATCGGCGGGTGGGTGGCGATCAAACGAGGCGCGCGGCAGGTCCACCAGTACCTGATGGTCTCGGCCTTCACCGCGTCCGCGCTCTTCCTGGTCTGCTACCTGTCCTACCACTTCGTGCATGGCGACACGCGATACGTGGGGGACTGGCGCGGGCTGTACCTGTGCATCCTGGCCAGCCACGTGCTGCTGTCCATGCCCGTGGTTCCCATGGCGCTGGTGGCCTTCTACTTCACGTGGCGCAAGGACTTCGTGCGGCACCGCAAGGTGACGCGGTGGCTGGCGCCCATCTGGGTCTACGTGTCGGCGACGGGCGTCGTCGTGTACTTCATGCTGCGTGGCAGCGCGCCCGCCGTCCTGTAACGCGCTGAATCAGGGCGTCGACGAAGCAGTCAGTTGGAGGGCGCCCGAACGCACCGCCCCAGGTCGATGTCAGGCGGAGACGGAGGCAGGTGCCTGCTTCAAGGCCCAGCCCGGCGAGCCGGGCTTCCAGCGGAACATAGAAGCCGTGAAGCGCTTCCAGGTGACGTCGGTACGCAGTGGGCGTCAGGTCCGCATCCATCAAACGCACCTGGGTCTCGGTGCGCTCGTGGTGCGGGCGCGTCTCACTCTTCAGTCGCTGCATCAAGGACAAGGTGCTTGCACGATGCCGCTGTCGCTGCCCGGTGGGAATTGGGAACTGTGGCCAAGTGTCCACCGCTCTCCCCCTCGGCCGCTCTGGACACGGGCTCTCGAGCCTTCCTCAGCGACAGAAGCCGCTGGCCGTGCACGTCCGTCCCAGCCCACACGTCAGGCCAGAGGTGCGGCAGTTGGGCTGGCACGCTCCCGAACCCGTGCCGTCGCTGTAGCAGACGTACCCGGGGCGGCAGTCCCCCTGCCCCGTTCCCACCTGCCGCGTGCAGGTCGCCAGACATGCCTTGAGGCCCGAGGAGGAATCCACGATGTAACACCGCGAGCCCGCCGGACACGCGGAGCTGGTGCAATCCATGGAGCAGTACCCGCCCGGATAGTCCGTCACGCACACGCCCCCGGGACAGTCCACGTTGGAGCCGCACGCACTGCCCACCACCAGCGCCGGGTCATCATCGATGGGCGCCAGGGGAATCAGGTCGAAGCTCACATTCTCGATGCGGTCACCCGCCTCCAGCTCCAGCGGCTCGAAGGAGTCCACGTTGCGCCAGTAGCCGGTGCGCTCGCCGTCCTCGAAGAAGTTGCCATCCTGGTCGTCGTCGATGGTGGCCAACGCGAAGTACGTCCGCGGCGCCAGGGAGATGCTGTACGCGTAGTCCGCCGAGGCGCGCGCGACCGCGATGGCGTCCTTCGAGGCCTGCCACTCCCCTCGCGCGTCCTGCCACACGAACGCAATCAGGGCGTCCAGGTCATTGGCTGCGCCCGCCACGCCAATCTTCACCGCCACCGTCGCCGAGCCCGCCGTCCCCGAGCCCACCAGGCTCAGCGTCACCACGGTGTCCCCTCCGGCCAGCCCGGATGCATCCACCGCCACACTCAACGGGGCCGAGCTGAAGGCGGGTACCCGCACCGTGTTGCCCTGCGGGAATGACACCGCCGAGGCATTGGGCCCACTGACGCTGGCCGATACCGTCAAATCGCCGCCCCGGTTCCCGCCCACGTTGCTGAGAATGAGCGGCTGCGTCCCGCTGCCCCGGAAGAACAGTGTGGACGTCGTCACGTTAAGCTGAGGGTCCAACGTGCCAGGGTCCACGTTGGCGATGCGGGCCAGCGCCGCTCGCGCGTTGACGAGCCCCGCGCCGCAGCCCTCCGGGCACTGCGCGTTGGTGAGCGGCGTAGCGGTTTCCTTCAAGATGCGCTCCGCCAGCGCGGCCGTCAGGTCCGGCCGCGACGCCGCCATCAGCGCCACCACGCCCGTGACGTGAGGCGCCGCCATGCTGGTGCCCTGCGAGAAGGCATAGGCAGGCTGCCCGTTCTCATCCAGCACCGTGGACAGCACGCCGTCCGGATAGCCGTCGCCGTTCAGGTCCTCGCGCATCTCCCCACCAGACGCCACCACGTCCACGTCCACGCCGTAGTTGGAGAAGCTGCTGCGCTGGCCCGCAAGACTGGTGGAGCCCACACAGACGACGTTCTGCTGGTTGCACGGCGTGCTGGTGCGCGCATCCACGTCCTCATTGCCCGCGGCGACGACGATGATGGCCCCGCGTCCCAAGGCCGCGTCGATGGCGTCCTGGTACAGCGCCTGCGGCGGCGCGCGGCCACCCAGGCTCATGTTCACCACCTTCGCGGGATTGGGATTGGGCGGTACGCCCGGCACGGGGCCGCCCGTGGCCCAGGTGATGGCCGCGGCGATGTCGAAGCTGCTCCCGCCCTTCTTCCCCAGCACCCTCACTGGGAGCAGCCGGGCGTTCCAGGCCACGCCCGCGACGCCCACCTGGTTGTTCGTGTCCGCGGCGATGGTGCCCGCCACATGCGAGCCGTGCCACGTCGAGCCGCCGCTGGGCGTGTCCCCACCTTCGTCCCGCGGATTGCTGTCCCGGCCATCGCCGTCACCCGCGTTCTCCGGGTCCGAAATCATGTCGTAACCCGGCAACACATTCGTCAGGTCCGGGTGCGGAACGATGCCGCTGTCGAGGACGGCCACCACCACGCTGGACGCGTCCGGCACCAGGTCCCACGCGGCCGGCAGGTTGAGCGTGGGGTAGTGCCACTGAAGGCTGTAGCCCCGGTCATTCGGCGCCGCCGTCGCCCGCATCCGCTCGTTGCGCACCGCATACGTCACGCCCGGCACCTGGGCGAGCTGCGCCGCCCACTCCTGCGTCTTCGCGGCCGTCACCGCCTTGCCGTCCAGCGGCTCGTAGCCCACCAGGTGCACGTACTCACTCGCGTAGCCCTTGTGCACCGCGCGGAAGCCCGGGCGCTGCACCGCCGCCAGCACGCGCTCCGGTGTCAGGCCCGCTTCCTCGAAGCGGAGGATGACGTCTCCGGGAATCGTGGGGTCCTCGCGAGAGGCCCGCTCGAGCGGCGCGGCGGCCGGCTGCGACGGGATGATGGGAAGCCCCGGCATGGCCTTCGGCGCCACCCGCGGCTCGCGCGAGCGTCCCGCGTGCATCCCCCGCAGCGTCTCCTTCAGCTTCTCCAGCTCACCCGCGCGAAACGGCGAGCGCACCGTCTGGGAGGCACCGTCGCCTGCGGACCGTTCGCTGCTCCGGAAAGGCGTCAGCGTCCCCTGGATGCGCCCGGTCCTGGAGGACTGCTCCCCCGGGTCTTCGTCGTCGCCTGAACAGGAGGTAACGGAGAGCAGCAACAGTCCCATCAACAGCAGGCGACGCATTCGGGCGACCCCTCGGAAGAAGCGAAAGGGGCGGCACCCTAGCATCCGCTGCCCGACGGGACCTCACCACTCAGCTCGCCATCGCCTCGCCGCCATCTTCCGTGTCTTCTCCAACGTTGCCGTCGGCCGTATCGTCCAGTGCGCCGACATCTCGCGGCACGCCGTCCACGTACGTCACCACGTTGCCCGGCATCGCCGGCACCCGCGGCCCGGGCGTCACCACGCCCGTGAGGTTGAGCGGATCCACACCGGACAACTGCACCCGCACACCGGACGGAGGCTGACGGCGCACCGAGCGAGCCATGTCCACCGCCTCCGGCAGGGCGAACTGTTCGCCCACGAAGCCCGACACGAAGCGGCCACCGCGCACCTCGCCGCGCGCTTCCATGCGGCGGTACACGAAGAGCAGCTCGCGCCACGTGGGCGCCAGCGCCTCACGCATCACCAGGTCGCGCCAGACAATGCCGTAGCGTTGGAGGAAGAGGCGCGCCAGCGAGTCCAGCACATCGTCTTGCGACTTCGGCTCCGCGGGTGTCAGCAGGCTCCAGCGGCCAGGACCACCGCGTTGGAGCAACTTCTGCCGCTTGCGGTGCGCCGGGCTCTGGAGCACGCGCAGGTTCTGCACCGCGTCCGCGGTCACCAGCCCGCGCGCCACCAACTCCCACAGCGCGTCCTCGATTTCGGCGGGCAGGCGCCGCGCGCGCGACACCAGGTCCTGGAAGAAGCAGGCGCCGCGCCGCTCCAGTACCGTCACCACGTCCTTGGCGGCCGCGCTCAGGTCCGGCGGCGTCCACACGTCCCCGTCCGCCAGCACCGCGTGAGGCCGCGCCGCGGTGAGCATCCACTCCAGGTCCTCGCGAAGGGTGAAGGTCAACGACGCGTTGCGCGTGGGCGACGCTCGCGAGCGCGTGGGCGCGGGCTCCGGCGGCGTCACCGGCGCGCCCCGGCGAGGCCCCGGCGCGGGCTTCGCCTCCTTCGTCGTCAGGCGGCCCCAGGCCACCTCACCGGCATAGCAGGCCCGCTCCAGCAAGTCTGGCGTGTAGCCGCGCATGCGCGCGGGCAGCAGGAAGCGCTCCCACGCGGAGGCCGGCGCCTCGTACCCCTGCAGCAGCCGCACCGCCTTGAGCAGCCCCGTGGAGCCGCGCAGCGCGTCCAGTTCCTCCAGGTGGTGCCAGCGGAAGAGGAAGCGCATGAAGTCCTGCGCGCTCAGCGGCTCGATTTCCTTGCGCAGCCGCCCCACCGTCAGCCGGTGGATGCGCTGGAGCAGGCGCCGGTCGCACCACTCCAGCGGCGGGCTGGCCCCATCCGCCAGGGGGACCTCCAGCGGCCGGAAACGGCCGCGCAGCACGTTGCCCTGGGCCTCCAACTGGTGCATGGCCGCGTTGACGGAGTCCTCGTCCAACACGATGAGCCGGGCCAACTCCGCCACCGTGGTGGGCCCCAGCATCTCCATGCGTCCGCGCACCACCTGGAGCACGGCGGCGTCCCGCTCCACGGGCCGGTCATGCGACAGCACCGGCAGCGGCGGCTGCATGGGCGCGTCCGGGAAGAGCACCCGCAGCGCGCTGCCCCGCTCCGCCGACACCAGGAAGCGGCCCGCGGGCAGGTCCATCCACGCCACCCGGCCCTGCTCGAACAGGGGCGTCGCCATCCCGCGCGGCACCTCCGCTGCGGGCAGTAGAATCAACTGCAACAGCGCGTCGTGCAGTTCGTCCTCGTCGCGCATGGGCGGGGCGGCGTCCGTCACCACCGTGGCAATCGCCGTCGCGTCCAGCGCTCCGAAGGCCGTCACGTCCTCGGCGGGCATGGCGCGGCGCAGGGCCACGTTGCGCACGCGGCGCTCCTCGGCGGGCGCGTCATCCAGGAAGGTGTAGGGCTGGCTGTGAATCATCGCGTGCGCGAAGAGGCTGGGCTCCGGCACGTCGCGCGCCAGCAGGCGGATGCGGCCATCACGCATGCCGCGCAGCACCTCGCGCAGGCCGTCCACGTCCATGGCCTCGCGCAGACAGTCATCCATGGTCTGCGTCACCAGCGGATGGTCCGGCAACTCCAGGTCGCCACCACCGTGGTTGTCCTGACAGCCCACCTGCTCCGGGAACACCGACGCCAGCAGGTCCTCGCTGCGGGCGCGCTGGAGGTTGGGCGCCACGCGCTTGCCCCCCATCATCCGGTGCAGCGCGAGCGACCGAGTGGCCACCCACCGGAAGCGCGTGCCGAAAATCGGCGCCTGGAGCACCGCCTGCACCAGCACCTCCTCTACGTGGTCCGGGTGGAGGAAGTCGAAAATCTCCGCCAGCGGGAAGGAGTGCTGCTCGCCCAGCGACAGGAGGATGCCGTCCTCCGTCGCCGCCGCCTGAAGCTCGAAGTCGAACGAGCGGCAGAAGCGCTTGCGCAGCGCCAGGCCCCACGCGCGGTTGATGCGGCTGCCGAAGGGCGCGTGGATGATGAGCTGCATGCCGCCCGCCTCGTCGAAGAAGCGCTCGGCCACCACGGTGGTGTGGCTGGGCACGGCGTCGAGCATCTTCTGCCCCGTGCGCAGATAGCCCATCAGCGCGTCCACCGCGGGCGGCGGCATGCGCAGCTCCTTCTGGAGGAACGCCGGCGCATCCTCGCGCTGCGTGAGTTCCTCGCGCAGGCGGCCCACCTGGAGCGACAGCTCGTCCGTGCGGCCCGGCGCCTCGCCGCGCCAGAAGGGCACGTTGGGCGGCGCGCCGCGCGCGTCCTCCACCTGCACCGTGCTGCCCGACACGCGCTGGATGCGCCACGCGGTGCTGCCCAGCAGGAAGATGTCCCCGGGCGAGGACTCCACCGCGAAGTCTTCGTCCAGCGTGCCCACCACCTTGCCCTCGGGCTCGGCGGTGACGTTGAAGGTGAAGGTGTCCGGGATGGCGCCGCCATTGGTGAGCGCGGTGATGCGCACGCCGCGCCGGCCCTTGAGGCGCTGATTCACCCGGTCTCTGTGGAGGTGGATGCCCGCGCGGCCCCGGCGCGCCGCCACGCCTTCGGACAGCAACTCCAGCACACCCTGGTACTCCTCCCAGGTGAGGTTCCGGTACGAGTACGCGCGTTGGAAGAGGCTGAAGAGCGCGCGTTCGTCCCACTCCTCGCAGGCGCACGCGGCGACAATCTGCTGCGCCAGCACATCCAGCGGCTTCTCCGGAATCCGCACCGCGTCCAGGTCCCCCTCGCGCACGGCGTTGAGGAGCGCGGTGCACTCCATCAACTCGTCCCGCGTCATCGCGAAGAGGATGCCCTTGGAGATGCCCGCCTTGTGGTGGCCCGCGCGGCCCACGCGCTGGAGCAACACGGAGATGGCGCGCGTGCTGCCCAACTGCACCACCAGGTCCACGTTGCCCACGTCGATGCCCAGCTCCAGCGACGCGGTGGCCACCATGGCCCGCAACTGCCCGGACTTCAGCTTCTCCTCCGCGGCCAGACGGATTTCGCGCGACATGCTGCCGTGGTGCGCCGCCACGGTGCCTTCCCCCAGGCGTTCACCCAGGTCGTGCGCCACGCGCTCCGCCATCTTCCGCGTGTTGACGAAGACGAGCGTCGTGCGGTGCGCCCCCGTCAGCTCCACCAGCCGGTCGTAGACCTGCCCCCACATCTCGTGGCTGGCCAGCGACGACAGCTCCGCGTCTGGAATCTCCAGCGTCAAATCCCACGGGCGCAGGTGGCCCACCTCCACCCGCTTGCACTCCCGGTGGGAGGCGCCGGTGAGGAACCCGGCGATGGCGTCCAGCGGCTTCTGCGTCGCCGACAGGCCGATGAGCTGGGGCCTCGCGTCCGTGAGCGCCTTGAGCCGCTCCAGCGACAGCGCGAAGTGGCTGCCCCGCTTGTCGCGCGCCAGGGCGTGGATTTCGTCCACGATGACGGTGCGCACCGAGCGCAGCGTGGCGCGCGCCTTCTCCGCCGTGAGGTAGAGGTAGAAGGACTCCGGCGTGGTGATGAGGATGTGCGGCGGACGGCGCACCATCTGGGCGCGCTCGGAGGCCGGGGTGTCTCCGCTGCGCACCTGGACGCGCAGCTCCTGCGGACGGAAGCCCTCCGCGCGGGCCCGGGCGAGCAGCTCCTCCAGCGGCTGGAGCAGGTTCTTCTGCACGTCGTTGCCCAGCGCCTTGAGCGGCGACACGTAGAGCACCTGCGTGCAGTCCGGCAGCGTGCCTTCCAGCGCCAGCCGGAAGAGCGCGTCCAGCGCGGCGAGGAACGCCGTCAGTGTCTTGCCACTGCCCGTGGGCGCGGCGATGAGCACGTCCTGGCCCGCCTGGATGAGCGGCCAGCCCTCGACCTGGGGACGGCTGGGCTCGCCCAGCCGCTCCGCGAACCAGCGGCGCACCACCGGATGGAACGGTGCCAGCGCCGGATGCGCCGCGTACTCCGTGGCGAAGTCGAGGCTGATTTGCGGGGCCATGGGCACCTCCACGGCTAGCCTGAACACAGGTACAGCCCGGCGTCAACGCGACAGAACGTCGTGAGTAGGCTCCCACCGCGGGTGCGCCCCGCGCCAGGCAGGGGCTCGGCGGGACGCAGCCCTTGCGTGCGGGCATGACGCTGACGCGTCACGGGAGCAGCGTGACGCGTCATCCACCACCCGGCACAAGCCACCGCACACAGTGGAAGACCATGACACGGAGCACACGCGCTGATGCACCGCGCCTCGCCGCCAGGAGGAATGTGCCTTGCACATCGCACCTCGGAACATGAGGAGCGAAAGCTTGAGCCCCACCCACGAGATTCCCCAAGCCCCCGTCGAAACCAGGCGCCCTGAGCCCTGCCGCGACGGGACGCCCGCCGCCGCGCGGAGGGGCGCGCCATGAGCGAAGCCTCCTACGACGTCGCCATCATCGGAGGCGGCCCAGCGGGCGCGGCCATGGCCGTGGCGCTGCGAGACCTGGCGCCCTTCCTGTCCGTCGTCATGCTCGAGCGCACGGATTACGACACGCACCGCCCGGGCGAGACCTTGTCACCCGACCTCCGCATCCCCCTGTCCCGGCTCGGTGTCTGGAGCAGCTTCCTGCGCGATGGACACCTGGCTTCGCGCGGGACGTCCTCGTGCTGGAGCCGCGCGGAGCCCCGCATCCAGGACACGCAGATGTCGCCCTGGGGCTCCGCCTGGCACCTGGACCGGGCACGCTTCGACGAACGGCTCAGCCTGGAGGCAGCCAGGCAAGGCGTCCGCGTCCTTCGCCTGACGACCCTGCTGGACGTCGAGTCCATCGCGAAGGAGGGCTATCGGCTACACCTCTCCCAACGCAAGACAGGCGCGCTCACGCTGCGGGCGCGCTTCGTCGTGGATGCGACCGGATGGAAAGCCACCTTCGCCATGACCCAGGGCGCGCGGCGCCGCATCCGCGACCGCTGCTTCACCGTTCATGGCGCGTTCCAGCTCCGGCCAGGCGAATCGTTCCCCACGGATGCCCTGGTGGAATCATGTCCGGAAGGCTGGTGGCACTCCGCGCGACTGCCCTCGGACTGTGTCGCCGTCACCCTGGTGGGGGATGGAGATTCCTTGCACGGACTGCGCTGGGCGACGCCGGAACCATGGGCGGCCCTGCTCGAACAAGCCCCCGTCACCCAGGCGAGGCTGGCGGCCTGCGACTTCGCCGGAGAGCCTCTCGTCGCGGCGCCCGTGCTCGTCGGCGAACTCGACCAGATGCACGGTGAGCGCTGGCTCGCAGTGGGCGATGCGGCCTGCACCCATGACCCGCTGTCCGCCCAGGGAATCTTCAGCGCGCTGGACTCCGCGCTCCTCGCCGCCGAAGCCCTGGAGCAATACCTGCGCGGTGAAGAGGATGCGCTCTGCGCCTACGAGCAAACGCTTCATCTGCGCTTCAACGAACACCTGCACAGGCGAAGCCGCACCTACCTCGAGGAGCAACGGTGGCCCGACGCGCCCTTCTGGAAGAACCGGCACACCGCCTTCCCCGCCCTGACGCCCGCCGCGGGGCAGCGCTCCGCGCCAGCGCCCACCGGGCTCGCGCCATGAGGCACCGCGCCGCCCCCGCGCCTCTCAGAAAATCCAGAGGCGCTCCTTGGGGAACGCGAGCGTGTAGGCCCCCGGGGCCAACACCTGGCGCGTCGAGGCGCGCAGTGTCTGCCCTGCGGCATGGAACTGGTGCTCCCAGCGCCCGCCCACGTAGATGGAGTTCACCAGCGCGGCCGGGAGCCGGTTCTCCCCGGGCCCGGATGCCAGTTGGAGTTCCTCCACGCGGATGACGCCGGTGGCCGTGTCGCCACCGGAGCCGTCCCCACGCCGCAGGCCCCACAATGACTGGCTTCCCACCTGGAGCCGCGCTTCGCCGCCGCGCCGCTCCACCACACGGCCGGACAAGGTGTTGTTCACCCCCATGAAGTCGGCGGCGAACAGGCTCCGGGGCTCCGTGTAGAGCTGCTCCGGCGTCCCGTCCTGCACCATCCGCCCACCGTCCAGCAGCATGATGCGGTCGGCGATGGCCATGGCCTCCACCTGGTCATGGGTGACGAAGAGCGCGGTGAGCCCCAGCCGCTTGATGAGCGCGCGAATCCACACGCGCGCCTCCTCCCGCAGCTTCGCGTCCAGGTTGGACAAGGGCTCATCCAGGAGCACCAGCGGCGGCCCGTAGACGAGCGCCCGCGCCAGCGCCACGCGCTGCTGCTGCCCACCGGAGAGCTGGCTGGGGAACCGGTCGCCGTACCCCTCCAGGCCCACCCCCTGGAGCACCTCGCGCACGGCCCGCTCCACCTGCTCGCGGGGCTGCTTGCGCAGCCGCAGGCCGTAGGCCACGTTGTCGAACACCGTCTTGTGTGGCCACAGCGCGTAGGACTGGAACACCAGCCCCAGGTCACGCCGCTCTGGCGGCAGGTTCACCTTCGCCGCCGCGTCGAACACCGTGCGCTCGCCAATGTGGATGCGCCCTCGCACCGGCGTCTCCAGCCCGGCGACGGAGCGCAGCAGCGTGGACTTGCCGCTGCCGGAGCGGCCCAGCAGCGCCACCACCTCGCCATCTCGGAAGTCGGCGGTGATGCCCTTCAGGATGTCATTCGCGCCGAGCCGGACGTGGAGGTCCTCGACGAACAACCGGGCCATGCGGTGACTTCCTTCCGGACAGGGAGCGCGTCCGGCCGGCATCGTGCGACAGCTCGCGGAAGGGGGCCAGCGCCAGCGCACCCTGAACGGGTGCTCCAGCGCCGCCTCCGGCAACCGGGACACCTGGAGACCGAGCCAGTCCAGCGGAAGGGCGCGTCGTGGCGGCGCTCCCGCCTCAGTGGACGCGACGGGGACCGGCACCGGCCACGGGCGCCCGGCTGGCGGCCTTCGACCAGGTGACGCGGAAGGTGGCCGCCGTGCCGTCGAAGGCGATGGGCTTCACCTCCACATGCCCCGCGCCCGCCGACCGCAGCGTCTCCGCCAGGAAGCCCGCCGCGAAGTCCGGCGTGTCCGCCGTGACGTCCTTCATCCACAGCGTGGCGCTGTCCTGCGTGGACTCCTCCACGCGGACCTCATTGAAGTTGTTGCCGGCCCGGACGTTGTACGGCACCCGCTCCAGCGTGCGCCGCGGCCCCAACTGGGTGACGAGCGACAGGCTGGCCCGGCCCACCGACGTCTGCCGGAAGCCCTGGAGGAAGCGCGCGCCCAGCGCGAAGCTGGCCTCGTGCGGCGGCAGGGCCGGGAAGACATCCTGCGCCGCCACGCGAAGGAAGGCGCGCCACTGCTCCAATGTGTACTGGGGGCGCAGCGGCTCCGACAGGTCGAGCCCCACCGCCTTCAAGCGCTGGCGTCCATCCCGGGTGAGATACGGCCCGAGCGCCCGCACGAAGAGCGCTTCCACGGACTGAGCGAACATGAGCTTCTCTGACGCCATGCACGGAAGGTGGTAGCGGCAACCCCAAGCGGGGAGTCGTGAGGTGCCCCCATCGTCAGATAATCATCATCGTGGCAGGCGAATGAGGAAGGTCGTGCCCTCCGTCGCACTGGAGGCCACCTGCGCGTCCCCGTCATGCGCCCGGACAATCTGCCGGGTGATGTCGAGGCCCAACCCCAGGCCGCTGGGCGCGCCCGCGTCACTGGCGGCGCGCCGGCCCCGGCGCCAGGCGCCGAAGACGTGGGGCAGGTCCTCCGCGGGGATGGGCGTGCCACGGTTGTGGACGCGCAGCACCACCTCGCGCTCGGAGCCCTCGGCGCCCACCCTCACGGTGCTCTCCGCCGGGCTGTACTTCAGCGCGTTGGCCACCAGGTTGCCCACGGCCTGCTCCAGGCGGTCGAAGTCCCACTTCCCCAGGCCATCGCCCTTGGACTCCAGTTCCACCACCCGGCCAGGATGGCTGGCGCGCAGTTCGTCCACGGTGCGGCGCACCACCTCGAACACGTCGCACGACGAGCGCACCACCGGAATGCCGCCGCCCAGCCGCGAGCGCGCGAAGTCCAGCAGTTGGCGAATCATCCGGTCCATGCGCTCGGCGCTGGTGAGGATGCGCTCGGTGAGCATGCCCTGGCGCTCGTCCAGCCCACCCTTGCGCCGCAACTGCTGCGCGGACATGGACAGCGCGTTGAGCGGGTTGCGCAGGTCATGCCCCAACATGCCGATGAACTGCTCGCGGAACTCCTCCGCGCTGCGCGACTCCGTGACGTCCCGCAGGGAGGACATCACCGCCAGCACCTCGCCGCCGGCCCCCAGCGCGGGCGACAGGACGTAGTCGAAGTACCGCGGGCCCCGGTCCGAACCCAAGACCATGGTGCCTCGCTGCACCTGCCCCGTGCGAAGGGCCACCCGCACCTGTTCGAGGTACGGCGTCAGCGCCCCATCCGCGGCCTGCATCTCATCCAGTGTCCTGCCCGGTGCATGCACGGCGTGGCTGCCGCGTGACGCATACAGAGACTGATTGGCCGACAGGACTCGCCCGGCCTCGTCGTAGAGCGCGATGGGGTCCGCCGCGCAGGAGATGGCCAACTCCAGGAGCTGGCGCTGGTGCACCACCTCGCGGGACAGCGCCTTCACCTCGCGCTCGGCCTGGCGCAGCCGGAGCAGCGCGTGGACCTGGGCCACCAGTTCCTCCGGGTCCACCGGCGCCACCAGGTAGCCGTCCGCGCCGTGCTCCAGGCCCTGCGCCCGATCGCCCGGTCCCACGGCCTGTGCGGACAGGTGGAGCACCAGGACACCCTGCGTGCGAGGCGTCTCCTTCAACCTCCGGCACACCTCCAGGCCGCTGGTGTCCGGCAGCCGCACGTCCAGGATGACGAGGTCCGTGTCCTCGGTCACCAGGGCAAGCGCCTCCATCCCGGAGGCGGCGTCCACGACGCGGAAGCCCGCGAGCCCCAGCACGCGGGAGGTGACATAGCGGCTGGCCGCGTCGTCGTTGACGTTGAGGATGAGCGCGGAAGTGGGAGGCATACGGAAGTGTGCGGGTCAGGCTCTTTCGTAGCCGCGCCTCCGCCTGAACGCCAGATGTTACGGGCACCAACGGGCGCGCTGTCGGGGCAGGCACACAAGCGACTGTCCAGGAACCCAGCAAAAAGTTCATGGCCAGTGCCGAACGAGCCGTTTCGCGATAGGGAAGGCCGCATGCGTCCTCCCTGTCGCCCTCTTCCCGCGGACGGCCGCTTCCTCCAGGCCGTGGGTCCCACTCCGCTCGTCCCCGTACGTCTCCACGAGGAGGGCCCCACCATCTGGTGCAAGCTGGAGTTCCTCAACCCCAGCGGCTCCACCAAGGACCGCATCGCGCGCTACATGCTGGAGAAGGCGTGGCGCCAGGGGGAGCTCGTCCCCGGCGGCGAGGTCATCGAGGCGTCCAGCGGCTCCACGAGCATCGCCCTTGCGCTGGCTTGCGCCCAGATGGGCCTGCGCTTCACGGCGGTGATGCCGGAGGGCGTCACCGGGGAGCGCATCCTCACCATCCGCGCCTATGGTGGTGACGTGGTGCTGGTGCCGCGCGAAGCCGGCGTGCACGGCGCCATCGTGAAGGCGGAGGAGCTGGCGCGTGAGCGCAAGGCCTTCGCGCCGCGTCAGTTCGAGAACCTGGACAACGCCGAGGCCCACCGGGTGTGGACGGGCCAGGAGATTCTGTCGCAAATCCCGGGCGGGCTGGTGCACGGCGTGGTCAGCGGCGTAGGCACGGGCGGCACCGTGGTGGGCCTGTACCAGGCCTTCGCGGAAGCAGGCTGTCCGGTGACGGCCTTCGTGGCGCGCCCCATCGCCGGCCTGGGCTGCGACATCGAATGTTGCAGCTTCAGCCCCCGCGTCCCGGGCGTGGTGGATGGCATGTCCCGGCTGTACCGCGAGGCCGACATGCCGGGCCGCGTTGAAATCGACGTGTCGGACGACGTCGCCATGAGCACCGCCAGGGCGCTCATCCGCCGCGGCTTCCCGGTGGGACCGTCGTCCGGCCTCAACTACGTCGCCGCGGTGGAAGCCGCGAAGCGACTGGGCCCGGGGGCGCAGGTGGTGACGGTGTTCCCCGACCGCATGGAGCGCTACTTCTCCACCGAGCTCATCCAGCCTAAGCCCGTGCCAGCACGCGGCGCGGCATGAGTTGAAAGGGAATGACGTGGCGCGTGCGGAGTTGCACGCGCCGTCCCGCCGCGCTATCTGCTGGGCAAGCCCACGTTCATGCTCGTCCGAGTCCTGACAGTACTGGTGGTCCTGGGGCTGCCTCCCATCGCGGGGGCGGTCGAGGGGCTGTTCCATTTCTGTCAGGGCACGGTGAAGCTGGACCTGACGTGTGTCTGCCCCCAGTCGAAGCGGACCAAGGCCGCGCCCGACACTCAGGAAGCAGGCATCCGTGGCAACCACCACGACTGCTGCGGCGAACTCGCCGTGCAGCTCCCGGCGCCGGAGCCCGTCACCGCGAGTTCACGCCATGCGTGGGCGCTGACACCTCTGGCAGTGCTTCCCCAGGCTGTCCCCGTGGTGCCGCCAGCGCCCGAGGCCCTGCCCACGTCGTGGGTGCGCATCCGGGGCGTGCATCACGCCACCGCGCCACCGCTGTACCTGCAGCACTGCTCCTACCTCATTTGAGACGTCCGGCCCGCAAGCGCTGAGGCCTGGCGGGTGGACGTGTGTCCACCGGCCGGATTCCGCCCGCCGCCGGTGACGTCCTTCTCCCGGCGACAGGCTCGTATCCCGTCATCTGGAGCAGGAAGTCATGTCACCCCATGGAACCTGGAGGCGGTCCGCCACGCGGGCCGTGCTCGCTACCGGCGTCGCCGTGTGGCTGGGCCCCGGCGCGGCCGGAGCCAATGAGCAGCGGTATCAATCCCAACTCGAAGCCGTTGCCCGGCAGGCACCGGAGGCACAGGCACCAGAGCCCTTCACGAGCGCCTCCGTGCTGGAGCGCGCGGAGCTGGTGCGGCAGGTGCTCGCGCGCAACCCCTCGCTGGAAGCAGCGCGTGAGGCGTGGCGCGCCAGTCTCGAACGCTACCCGCGTGAGACGGCGCTCGAAGACCCGATGCTGACCTATGAGGTCGCGCCGCTGAGCATCACTGGCAGCGTGCCCTTCGGACAGGTCGTGGGGCTGAGCCAACAGCTCCCCTTCCCCGGCAAGCGCGGCCTGCGAGGGGAGATGGCGCTGGCGGAAGCGCAAGCGATGCGTGAGGACCGCGAGGCCCTGCGTCTGCGCCTGGCGCTCATGGCCTCCACGCTCTTCGATGACTTGTTCGTCGTGGAGCGCTCGCTCGACGTCACGGCGGAGCACCTGCGGCTGCTCGGGCAGCTCAAGAAGAGCGCGGAGGCCCAATACGTCACCGGCCGTGCCTCGCAGCAGGATCCGCTCCAGGCGGAGGTGGAGCTGAGCGAGGTGCTGCGCGAACAGGTGATGTTCGAAGCCGAACGCGAGAGGCTTCGCGCCCAGCTCAACGGCCTGCTGCACCGCGCCCCCCAGGCACCGCTGCCGCCGCTGCCGGAAGCCATGCCCGCGCATACCGCGGAGTCCGTGCCCGCCGAACGGCTGCAAGACGAAGCGCTGCGCCTGCGCCCGGAGCTGGAGGGCCTGCGGGCCCGGCTCGGTGGTGGCGAGGCCGCCGTCCGGCTCGCGAAGCGCGACTACTACCCGGATGTCATGGTGATGGGTGAGTACAACTCCATGTGGATGGACACGCCCCACCAGTTCATGGCGGGCGTCACCATCAACATCCCGCTCGACTTCGGCAAGCGGAAGGCCGCTGTGCGGGAGGCCGAATCCGGCCTGAAGCGCCTGCGCCGGGAGGAAGAGCAGCTCATCTCCGACATCCGCGTCGAGGTGGAGCAGGCGCGCTCGCGTGCCGAGGAGGCGCGGCGCGTGGTGGCGCTCTTCCAGGAGCGTCTCATCCCCGCGGCGAAGGACCAGGTGTCCGCCGCCCGCGCGGGTTTCGAGAGCGGCAAGAACAGCTTCCAGGTCCTCATCGAGGCGGAGCGCGGCCTGCGCCGCGTGGAGCTGCGTGAACAGACGGCCCTGGCGGACGTGCAGCGCCGCCGGGCGGAGTTGGACAAGGCCATGGGCCACACCCCGGGACTGCCCCGGAACGGAGAGACGCGATGAGCCCCCCGAACCGCCGCCGCATCGCCCCCTGGATGGGAGTGCTGGCACTCGTCGTAATCGTCGCCGTGGCCTGGAAACCCCTCGCGGGCTGGTTCTTCGGCTCCACGTCCCACACCGGCACCGCGCCCGCGACGCATGAGGCCCACAGCGGCGCGGGCACGCCGCTGCCCGACGCCGCCCTGGAGTACGCGCGCGCGGCCTTCGAGTCCTACGAAACCGCACGGGCCTTGCTCGCGCAGGACACCCTGGAAGGACTCGAGGCCAGGGCGGGAGCCCTGAAGGCCGCGCTCCAGCAGGCCGCCGAGGCCACACAGGGGGATGGCACGCCGCTGAAGGCCTGGCTCCAGCAGGGCGCGGACGGCGCCTCGCAACTCGCTTCGGCGAAGGACGCCGAGGCAGCGCGCCAGCACTTCGCACGCGTGAGTGAAGCGCTCATCGCCCTGGCGTCCGCCGATCCGCGGCTCCAGGAAGGCTGGCACGTCTTCGAATGCCCCATGGTGGAGGGGGTGAATCAGTGGCTCCAGCGCGAGCCCAAGCTGGAGAACCCGTACATGGGCCGGCGCATGCTGGCGTGTGGCACCACCAGCGAGTGGCGCTCGGCCGCTCCCGCGGGTGCTCACGGCGAGGGCGATATCGCGCACTACACCTGCCCCATGCACCCGTCCGTGAAGCAGCACGGCCCGGGCGCGTGCCCCATCTGCGGCATGGACCTGACACCCGTCAGCCGCGCCGAGCTGCAGAGCGGCATCATCCGGGTGGACGACCTGCGGCGGCAGCGCATCGGCGTGAAGACGGCGAAGGTGGAGCAGTCCTCCATGGACCTGTCCCTGCGCGCGCTCGGCCGCGTCACCTTCGACGAGAAGTCACTGGTGGACGTCACCCTCAAGCTGGACGGCTACATCCACGAGCTGCGCGTCAACGCCACGGGCGAGCCGGTGAAGAAGGGCGACGTCCTCTTCACCCTCTACAGCCCGGAGCTCTACGCCGCGCAGCAGGAGTACCTGCTGGCGCGTCAGAGCCAGAGCGCGGCCAACGCGTCGCTCGTGGGCGCGGCGCGCAAGCGGCTGGAACTATGGGGCCTGTCCGCGGCGCAAATCGAGCGCGTCGCCCAGCGTGGCCAGCCGGTGGAGAACATGCCCTTCCTGGCGCCCGCCAGCGGCTACGTGCTGGAGAAGAACGTGGTGGAGGGCGCGGCGGTGAAGGCCGGTGAGCGCCTGTTCCGCATCGCCCCGCTGGCGAAGGTGTGGGTGGAAGCGGATGTGTACGAGCAGGACCTGGCGCGCGTGAAGCCGGGCCATCCAGTGGAAGTCACCCTGCCCTACCTGCCTGGGAAGAAATACGCGGGCAGCGTCGGCTACGTGTACCCGTCCCTACAAGGCGCCACGCGCACCGGGCGCATCCGCATCGAGCTGCCCAACCCGGAGCTGGAGCTGAAGCCGGACATGTACGCGGACGTCCGCTTCCTCCTGCAGGGCGGCGCGCCGCGACTCCAGATTCCCGACTCGGCCGTCATCTACACCGGCCCGCGGCGGCTGGTGTTCGTGGACCTGGGCGAGGGACGGCTGCGGCCCCAGGAGGTGAAGCTCGGCATCAAGGGCAACGGCACCTACGAGGTGCTGGAGGGCCTGTCGCCCGGCGACGTCGTCGTCACCAGCGGCAACTTCCTCATCGCGGCGGAGAGCCGCATCCGCTCCGCCACGGATGACTTCGGAGGCAGCCATGCAGCCCACTGAGAACGGCGAACAGGGCTTCATCGGCCGCATCATCGGCGCGTGCGCGCGCAACCCGTTCCTCACCATCCTGCTGGTGGGCGGCCTGGCGGCGTGGGCCGTCCACGCGGTTCGCAACACCAAGCTGGACGCCATCCCCGACCTGTCCGACACGCAGGTCATCGTCTTCACCGAATGGATGGGACGTGGGCCGGATCTGGTCGAGGACCAGATCACCTACCCCATCTCCTCCTCCCTGCTGTCGGCGCCGAAGGTGAAGGCCGTCCGTGGCCAGTCCATGTTCGGCATGTCCTTCATCTACGTCATCTTCGAGGACGGCACGGACATGTACTGGGCGCGCAGCCGCGTGCTCGAATACATGGAGACGGCGCGCGGACGCCTGCCCGCGGGTGTGACGCCCATGCTGGGTCCGGACGCCACCGGCGTGGGCTGGGTGTTCCAGTACGCGCTCGTGGACGAGAGCGGCAAGCACTCCCTGGCGGACCTGCGCAGCCTCCAGGACTGGAACGTGCGCTACGCGCTGTCCAGCGTGCCCGGCGTGGCGGAAGTCGCCAGCGTGGGCGGCATCGTCAAGCAGTACCAGGTGCAGGTGGACCCCAACCAACTGCGCGCCTACGGCGTGACGCTGGGCGAGGTGACACGCGCGGTCCGCGAGTCCAACGAGGACGTGGGCGGCCGGGTGATGGAAATCGCGGGCCACGAGCACATCATCCGAGGGCGTGGCTACATCCGCTCCACGCAGGACATCGAGAACATCCCGCTGAAGGTGAGCGCGGACGGCACGCCCGTGCTGGTGCGCAACGTGGCCACGGTGAGCCTGGGGCCGGACATCCGCCGGGGTGTCGCGGAGCTGGACGGCAAGGGCGAGGTGGCCGGCGGCATCGTCGTCATGCGCTACGGGGAGAACGCGCTCACCGTCATCGAGGCGGTGAAGGAGCGCCTGGAGGAGGTGCGCGCGGGCCTGCCGGAGGGCGTGGAGCTGGTCGTCACGTATGACCGCTCGGGGCTCATCGAGGAGTCCATCAGCACGCTCAGCCGGGCGCTGGTGGAGGAGATGCTGGTGGTCAGCCTCATCATCTTCCTCTTCCTGATGCACGCGCGCAGCGCGCTGGTCACCATCTTCACGCTGCCCCTGGCGGTGCTGCTCGCCTTCATCCCCATGTACTACCAGGGGCTCACCGCCAACATCATGAGCCTGGGCGGCATCATCGTCGCCATTGGCGCAATGGTGGATGCCTCCATCATCATCGTGGAGAACATCCACAAGAAGCTGGAGGCGTGGGAGGCGGAAGGCCGCCCGGGCGAGCGGCGCGAGGTCATCATCTCCGCGATGCAGGAGGTGGGGCCCTCCATCTTCGGCACGCTGCTGGTGCTCACCGTCGCCTTCCTCCCCGTCTTCACGCTGGAGGCCACCGAAGGCCGGCTCTTCAAGCCGCTGGCTTACACGAAGACGTACTCCATGGGCTTCGCCGCGGTGCTGGCGGTGACACTCACGCCCGCGCTGGCGGTGCTCTTCATCCGCGGACGCATCCGCCGGGAGGACGAGAACCCCCTCAACCGCTGGCTGGTGGCCCTCTACATGCCGGTGGTGCGCTTCGTGGTGCGGCACGCCAAGGTGGTGGTGGCGCTGTCCGTGGTGGCCATGGCGATGACGGTGCCAGCCTTCATGCGGCTGGGCCATGAGTTCATGCCGCCGCTCAACGAAGGCGCCATCCTCTACATGCCCACCTCGCCGCCGGGCATGTCCATCACCGAGGCCACGCGCATCCTCCAGTCCATGGACGCGGAGCTGAAGCGCATTCCAGAGGTGGTCAGCGTCTTCGGCAAGGCGGGCCGCGCGGAGACGGCCACGGACCCGGCGCCCCTGTCCATGTTCGAGACGACGGTGGTGCTCAAGCCGAAGTCCGAGTGGCGCAAGGGCCTCACCTGGGAAGCCCTGCTGACGGAGATGGACGAGACGCTCCAGTACCCGGGCATGCCCAACATCTTCTGGATGCCCATCCAGACGCGCACGGAGATGCTGGCCACCGGCATCCGAAGTCCGCTGGGCATCCAGGTGTTTGGCGACAACCTGGACACGCTGGAGCAGGCAGCGGTGGCCATTGAAAAGGCCGTGGCCCAGGTGCCCGGCACGCGCAGCGCGTTCGCGGACCGCTCCACCGGCGGCTTCTATGTGGACATCGAGGTGAAGCGGGAAGAGGCCGCGCGCCTGGGCCTGGGCGTGAAGGACATCAACGAGGTGGTGATGGGCGCCATCGGCGGAGAGAACGTCTCCCAGACGGTGGAGGGCCGCGAGCGCTACCCCATCAACGTGCGCTACGCGCGTGAGTACCGCGACAGCCCCGAACTGTTGAAGGAGGTGCTGGTCCCCACTCCGGCCGGCGCGCAGGTGCCGCTGGCCCAGGTGGCGGACGTGCGCTTCGTGCAGGGCCCGCCGATGATTCGCAGCGAGGGCGGCAAGCTCGTCACCTACGTCTTCGTGGACACCGCGCGGCCCATCGCGGACTACGTGAAGGACGCGAAGGCGGCGGTGGCGCGCGAGGTGAAGACGCCCACCGGCGTGCGCGTGGAGTGGAGCGGCCAGTTCAAGTACTTCGAGCGCGCCACGGAGAAGCTCAAGGTGGTGATTCCCGTCACCCTGCTGCTGGTGTGCCTGCTGCTGTACTTCAGCACGAAGTCCGTGGTGGAGATGGGCATCGTCCTGCTGGCGGTGCCCTTCAGCCTGATTGGCGCGGTGTGGCTGCTGTACCTGCTCGACTACAACATGAGCATCGCCGTGTGGGTGGGGCTCATCGCGCTGGCCGGACTCGACGCGGAGACAGGCGTGGTGATGCTGCTCTACCTCACCCTGGCCCATAAGAAGGCGGACCAGGAGGGACGGCTGCGCTCCATGGCTGACCTGACGGAGACCATCGTTGATGGCGCGGCGCGTCGTATCCGTCCCAAGCTGATGACGGTGATGACGGACATGATCGGCCTGCTCCCCGTGCTGTGGAGCACCGGCACGGGCGCGGACGTGATGAAGCGCATCGCCGCGCCGCTGGTGGGCGGACTCGTGACGTCGTTTTTACTCGAGCTGACCGTGTATCCGGCCATCTTCGCCCTCTGGAAGCGGCGCCACCTTCCCCAGGAACAGCCAGAGGAAGGCACAGGAGAGCCACCCCTGCCCGCCGAAACTCAGACAGCCTGAAAAAATGCAATCCGGCTGAATCTAGACACTCAAGTTCGCCCCGGGAGTTACGCAACTCCCGGGGGCTGGGCGCCGATAATCCGGGCAGACTCACGCAGCCTCTACCCCCTGGAAGCCCTCCTCATGAGCCTTCGCCTGCCCTCGCTCTCCTCCGTGTTCCGCGCCACTCAGGCGCAGGCCCCTCGCACCGCCGCCGCCGCGGCCTCCACGGTCTCCGCGCCGCCCGCGGGCCTGCGCAAGGGCGACTCCGGGCCCAAGGTGAAGCAACTGCAGGATGCGCTCGTGAAGGTGGGCTACATGACGAAGGCCCAGGTGACCACGGGCCCCGGCACCTTCGGTCCGCAGACGGAAACGGCGGTGAAGAAGTTCCAGGCGGACAACAAGCTGCCCACCACCGGTTTCTACGGTGACCTCACGCAGGCGGCGCTGAAGAAGGCGCTGGGCACCAGCGGCCCCACCACGCCCACCACCCCGGGCGGCAAGTTCACCAAGCCCGCGGTCATCAACGCGCCCTCGCCGAACCAGAACTCGCGCGGCGGGACGAAGATCGACACCATCGTCATGCACCACACCGCGACCAACAACGGCGCGGGCGACCTGTCGTGGATGCGCAATCCGCAGAGCAAGGTGTCCGCGCACTACATGGTGGACCGCGACGGGAAGATCTATCAGCTGGTCGGTGACGACAAGCGCGCCTGGCACGCGGGCAAGGGCGAGCTGCACGGCGTGCCCTCGGACATCAACAACCGCTCCATCGGCATCGAAATCGTGAACGACGGCAGCGGCAAGACGCCCTTCACCGAGGCGCAGTACAAGTCACTCACCCAGCTCACCGGTTACCTGAAGCAGCAGCACAACATTCCGATGAAGAACATCGTGGGCCACGCCGACGTGGCGGTTCCCAAGGGCCGCAAGAACGACCCGGCGCCCAACTTCGATTGGAACCGGCTGCGCAAGGGCATCTCCTGACAGTCGTCTTCCCCTGCGTGCGAGGAGGCTCGCTGAGCGTGAGCCCCTCGCACGCATCGCGTTTGGAAACGTGGTAGAAGGTCGCCAGCGTGCTCCGAATCTGGCTCATCGTCTGCCTGTTCCTGTTCGCCCCGGGCCTGGGGGGCTTGATGCCCACCCTCACTGGCGCGGTGGGCGAGGTCTGCACGCAGAGCTGCCCGGACGATGATGACCAGGGGCAGTGCGCCCCGGACTGCATCGACTGCACCTGCTGTGCCCACGTGCGCACCGTGGCCGCGCATGCCCCGCCGCTTTCCTTCGTGCTACTCGTGTCGCGGCCCTTGCGCGTCGCCTACGAGAAGGCCGAACCGTTGTCGGCCGACGGGCGCGACATCCTCCACGTCCCGATAGCCCCCCTCGCGTAGGTCGCGTCCGCCGTCTCGTTCGCTCGTGTCCGCCAGGACGGGTGTGCCCGTGTGTCATCGCGGGGCACGCTCCACCTGACGCACGCCTCCTTTTCGCGAGGTCATCGCCGTGCCCCATCCACTCACGGTGGCAGCCTTCGGGCTCGCCGCCACACTCCTATTTCCGCGTGTCGCCGCGGCCCAGCCGGGCTCCGCCGATGCCGCGCTGTCCCTTGAAGAAACCCTGGTCCTGGCCCGCCAGCGTGCACCCGCGCTGCTGGATGCCGCGGGCCGCGCCGCCGAGGCCCAGGGCCCCGTGGCGGCCGCCAGGTCGCTGCTGAACGACAACCCCACCTTCGAGCTCCAGGCGGGCCCGCGCAGTGCCCCTGGCTCGCCGGGAAACCCCGCCGTGCGTGGGTTGGACTTGAGCGTGGGCATCAGCCAGTCCTTCGAGCTGGGTGGAAAGCGCGGCGCCCGCCGGGAATCCGCGCGCGCCGGTCTGGAGATGGCGACGGCCCACCAGCGCGACGCCGAGCGCCGGGTGCTGGGTGACGTCGCCGCGCGCTTCCTCCAGGCGCTGCATGCGCGGGAGCGGCTGAGCCTCGCGCGAGAAGCCGAGGCCGCCGCCCGGGAGACCGCGAACTCCGCCCAGCGGCGCTTCGAGGCCGGTGATGTGCCCGTGGTGGACGTCAACGTGGCGCGCGTGTCCCTGGCCCGCATGCGCGCGGAGGTGGCCACCGCGGAGGGGGACGAGGCCGTCCAACTCCACCAGTTGCGCGCGATGTTGGGCCTTCCGCTCACACATCCGTTGGCCATCCGCGGTGAGCTGCGAGTGCTCGCGCTCCAGCCTGTCACGGAGGCGAAGACAGACACCGTGGCGGCGCGGCCCGATATCGCCGCGTTGGAAGCGGAGCTCGCCCAGGCGGATGCCGACCGCCGCATGGGCCGGGCGAGCGTCTGGCCAGACATCACCGCGGGGTTTCTGTACCAGCGAGAGATTGATGAAATCGCCTACCTCGGCGCCCTGAGCGTGCCGCTGCCGCTCTTCGACCGGGGAGACAACGCCCGGGTGACGGGCGAGGCCCGCGTGCGCCGGCTCCAATCCCTGCTGGCGGCGGCCCGGTTGGAAGTGGACGTCCAGGTGGAGGCCGCGCGCGTGCAGCACCGCAAGCGGCTGGAAGCCGTGACGCTGCTGGAAGCCGACGCCCTGCCGCTGCTCAGTGACAACGAAAGTCTCGCTCGCCGCTCCTACGAAGCCGGAGAGATGGGCCTCGCCGAGTTCCTCCTCGTTCGCCGCGACACGCTGGAAGCGCGTGCCGCCTACCTCGACAGCCTCCTTCAGGCAGCCCTCTCCCGCGTCCAACTGGCCGTGGAGACCGGAGCCCTTCCATGAAGCCCCTCCACGCCGCAGTGGCCGCCCTCCTCCTGCTCACCGCCTGCAAGCGCGAGACGCCGCACGACGCGCAAGCGCACGGACATGACGAGCCCCCCGCCCAGGCAGGTGCCCACCACGACGACCATGGCGAGCCCCACGTCCGCATCGCGTCGGAGATGTTGAGAGACTTGCGCATCACCACCGCGCCCGTGGGCGTGCGACCGGGCGGTGAGAATGTCACCGTCCTAGGAGAGCTCACCTTCAGCGAGGACGCCTACGCGGAGGTGGCCTCCCCCATCGCCGCCCGCGTGAGCGCCGTCTTCGTCACCACCGGTCAGGCGGTGAAGCAGGGCGAAAAGCTCGCGGACCTGCGCAGCCCCGAGCTGGGCAAGGCGCGCGCGGCGCTGCAAGCGGCCCAGGCCCAGGCCCAGGCCGCGCGTCAGGCCGCCGAGCGCAAGCGCACGCTCGCTGACGAGCGCATCATCGCGAGCAAGGACGTGCAAGCCGCCGAAGCAGAGGCCGCCGCCGCCGAGGCCTCGGTCGCCGCCGCGCGCGCGGAGCTGGTGGCCCTGGGCGTGAGCGAAGAAGAGCTGCGCGGTGGCAACGTCCCCCCGGGCTTCGTCCTGCGCGCCCCCCTGTCCGGCACCGTCGTCGAACGCACCGCGAGGATGGGGCAGATGGCGGACCCCAACCTGCCGCTGTTCTGCATTGGTGACGTGTCCTCGCTGTGGCTGGTGGTGCACGCCTTCGAGCGTGACGCCGTGCGCATCCAGCGTGGCACGCAGGCCCGCATCACCTTCGCGGCCTTTCCGGGCCAGGAGTTCATGGCGAAGGTGGGCCACGTGGGGCAGCGCGTGGACGCGACTTCACGCACCATCCCCGTGAGGCTGGAGCTGGACAACGCCGACGGCCAACTTCGGCCCGGCATGTCCGCGTCGGCCTACATCCCGTTGGGGGACCCGGGAGCGCCCATCACCGCCGTGCCCGCGGCGGCGCTCCAGCGGCTGGAAGGTGGCTGGGTGGCCTTCCTGCCCACTGACACGCGCGGCGTCTTCGAGCGACGCGAGGTGGGCCGGGGCCGCACCCTGGGCGGCGACGTGGAGGTCCTCACCGGACTGAAGCCTGGCGAGCAGGTGGTGGTGGAAGGCGCGTTCCTGCTCAAGGCGGAGGCGGAGAAGTTGAGCGGCGGAGGGAGTGACGGCCATGCGCACTGAGGCCCCCGACTCCTGGATGAACCGCATCCTGCGGTCCTCCTTCGCCCGGCCTGGTCTCACCGTGGTGCTGGCCCTGGCGCTCTCCGCCTTCGGCGCGGTGGCGCTCAAGGGGCTGACGCGCGACGTGTTCCCGGACCTGTCCGCGCCCATCTTCAACGTCATCGTGCAGAACCCGGCGATGGGCGCGCAGGAGCTGGAGACGGCCGTGGCCATCCCCATGGAGGTGGCACTCGCGGGCCTGCCCGAGGTGCGCCGCATCCGCTCCACCTCGCAGTTGGGCGTCACCCAGCTCACGGTGGAGTTCGAGCCAGACGCCGACTACTTCCGCAGCCGGCAGTACGTCGTCGAGCGCGTGGCCCAGGCGCAGAGCGAGCTCCCACCCGGCACGGACGCGCCGCTGGTCTCCAGCCTCACCGGGCGGCTCAACGAGGTGTTCGAGTTCACCCTGGAAGCGGAGCCCGGCGCGGCGGAGCTGATGACGCTGCGGGATTTGGCCGAGTTCGAGGTGAAGAACCGGCTGCTCGCCGTGCCCGGTGTCGCCGGTGTGGAGCGCCTGGGTGGCTACCTGCGCCAGTTCCAGGTGCAGCTCGACCCGGACCAGATGGTGGCGCGCGGCATCACCCTGAACCAGGTGGAGCACGCGCTGGAGGGCGCGAACCTGAACGCCTCGGGCGGCTTCGTGGTGCAGGGCCCCATGGAGTGGACGGTGCGCGCGGTGGGGCGCGCGGAGTCCGTGGAGGACCTGCGCGACACCGTGGTCGCCGTGCGCGACAGCACGCCCGTGCTGCTGGGTGACGTGGCCGACATCCGCGAGGCCCCCGCCGTACGCCGGGGCATCGCCCACCGGCTGAAGGGCGAGGTGGTGAGCTGCCGTGTCATCAAGCAGTTCGGCGCGGACACACAGCAGGTGACGGCGGGCATCCGCGTCGCCATCCAGGAGCTGAAACAGGGCCTGCCGCCCGGTGTGCAGCTTCGCATCGTGTATGACCAGTCGGTGCTGGTGGACTCCGCGCTGGGCGGCGTCAGCCGGGCCATTCTGCTGGGCGCGGTGCTGGTGGTGCTCGTGCTCTTCCTGCTCCTGGGAGACTGGCGCGCGGCGCTCATCGTCACGCTCACCCTGCCCTTGTCCCTGGCGCTGGCGGGTGTGCTGCTGAAGTTCGCCGGCATCGGCATCAACACGATGACGCTGGGAGGACTGGCCATCGCCGTGGGCCTGCTGGTGGACGCGGCCATCATCGTCACGGAGAACATCGTCCACCGCCTGCGTGAAGCGAAGGGCAAGGCTTCGCGGCGCGACGTGGCGCTGGCGGCGTCCATGGAGATGGCCCGGCCCATCGCCTTCGCCACGCTCATCGTCGTCTCCGTGTTCATCCCCCTGTTCGCCATGACGGGCATCGAGGGGCGCATGTACCAACCGCTCGCCGCGGCCGTGGTGGCCTGCCTGACGGCGTCGTTGGGGCTGGCGCTGACGCTGGTGCCGGTGGCGTCCGGGCTCTTCCTCCGCGCGCCCCGCGAAGGACAGCCCGAGGACGTGTGGCTCATCCGCAAAATCAAGCACGTCTACGCGCCCATGCTGGAGGCGTGCATGCGCCACGCGGGCCTCGTGCGACTGGTGGCCCTGGCCGTCACCGTGCCCGCCCTGTCACTGGCCTTCGTGGTGGGCAGCGACTTCATGCCCAAGCTGGATGAAGGCGCGCTGCTGCTCCAGACGGTGCTGCCGCCGGAGGCCTCGCTGGAGGAGGTGGACCGGCTCAACCACCTGGTGGAGGACGCGCTGTTGAAGTTCCCGGAGGTGGAGGACGTGGTGCGCCGCACGGGCCGCGCGGAACGCACGGAGGACCCGATGCCGCACACGCTGTCGGACGTGCTCGTCATCCTCAAGCCGGAGCGGGGACGTTCGATGGAGGAGCTGGAAGCCGCGATGCGCGAGGCGGTGGGACAGGTCCCTGGCGTGTCGACGCTGTTCACCACGCCCTTGGGCATGCGCATCGATGAAGGGCTCGGCGGCAGCCCCGCGGACATCTCCGTTCGCATCTTCGGGCCGGAGCTGGAGACGCTGGCCGGACTGGCCGAGCGGGCGCAGGCCATCATGGCGAAGGTGAAGGGCGTGGAGGACTTGCGGGCGGAGAAGCTGACCGGCCTTCCCCAGCTCCGCATCACCGTGAACCGCGCCGCAGTGGCGCGCGTGGGCCTGACACCCGGGGACGTCATCCACGCCGTGAAGGTGGGGATGGTGGGCCAGGAGTTCGCCCAGGTGTGGAAGGGCCAGCGCCGCTATGACTTGCTGCTGCGGCTGGCGGACCACCGCCGGGGCGACGCCACCGCCATCCGGGGTCTGCTGGTGGACGGGCATGACGGCACGCGCATCCCGTTGAGCCAACTGGCCACCATCGAGGAGACATTCGGCGCGGGCAGCATCCGCCGCGAGGCGGGCAGCCGGCGCATCGCGGTGGAGGCCAGCGTCGCGGGCCGGGATTTGGGCAGCACAGCGGCCGAGGTGCGCGAGCGGCTGGCGTCGGAGCTGAAGCTGCCGACCGGTTACTTCCTGGACATGGGCGGCCGGGTGGAGAGCCAGCAGCGCGCCGCGCAGGCGATGACGGTCGCCATCGCGGTGGCCCTGCTCGCGGTGTTCATCCTCCTCTACCTGGCGCTGGGCTCGCTGGCGGAGTCGCTGGTCATCATCGCCACCCTTCCAGACGCCTTCGTCGGAGGCATCCTGGCGCTGCTCATCGCCGGGGAGACATGGAACGTGTCCAGCCTGGTGGGCCTCATCGGCCTGTTTGGCATTGCCGTCCAGAATGGCCTGGTGCTGGTGGCGCAGACGAAGCTGCTCATGCAGCACGGAAAGCCCTTCGATGAGGCCATTCGAGAGGCGAGCATCGGCCGCGTCCGCCCCAAGCTGATGACGGCTGGCACCGCCATCCTGGGCCTGCTGCCGCTGCTGGTCCTGCCACTGCACGGCACGGAAGTGGAGCGCCCCCTGGCCGTCGTCATGGTGGGCGGGCTCGTCACCTCCACGCTGTTCACCCTGCTGGTGCTGCCCACCTTCTATGCCTTCGTGCACGGGTGGCAGGAGCGGGTGACACAGCGGCTGGCCGCCCGGAAGGCTGCTCGGGCCCAGACGTCCGTGGAGCCCTGAGACGACGCACCGCCTGGGGAACCGCCGCCCTGTCCTCGCAGGGCGGCGGCGAACCTGCGGCTACTTCGCGTTGGTGACCATGTCGGCGCGCACCTTGCCGACGATGCCTTCCCACTTCCCGTTGGCGCCATGGCCGTGGGATTCGCCGTCGTCGCGGAACTTCACGAAGTGGTTGGTCCACTTGGCACGGCCCCCCTCACAGGCGGTGGTGCCAGTGGTCAGGTCGTTGCAGAACCAGTCGGACGGGTTGCAGTAGGCCCCGCCCGCGCTGCCCGACACGCCGCCCGTGGAGTGGTACGACACCGCGTCGTCGTCCTGCCCCGGGAGGAGCCCCGAGTACACCGTCCCCTTGGCGCCCGCGAACATGTTGAAGCGGATGCCGCGCGTGGTGTTGTGGTTGTACATGGCGCGCGCGGTGGTCGTCACAAGGTCGCTGACGATGGGGTCCTTCACCGCCCACTCCCCCATGTCCGCCAGCTCGCTACCTCCAGCGGCACCCGATGCCACGTTCACCCACTTGATGTTCCAGCCCGTCTGCGTCTTCCCATCGGTGTTGCCACACACACCGCTGGAATTCGGTATCGCGTTCTTCTTGTAGCGCGCCGAGCCGCCATACAGCGCCAGCGCGTAACCAATCTGGAGGTTCCCCGCGCTGTGCACCGCGATGTAACACCAGTTGTCTCCGGTGCAGTAGCAGTCGAGCGCATCCCGGATGTACGCATTCTGCCCGCCAATCCGCTGCCGCCCGTCCCAGTTGACGGCCTTCTTGTTCACCCCGGCCGCCGTGGACGCGGGCCCCCAGGCGGAGAAGTCGGCGTAGTTGCCCTGCTTCGTGCCTCCGGAGTTCTTCCCGTGAATCCACAGGGTGTAGTTGGTGGCCAACGCCTGGGGCGCGAACAGCAGCGCCGCGCCTGCCAGCGCCGCGCGAACGGGAAACCGCATGGGGACTCCGGGGGAATTGCGAGGGGGCGCCACGCTAACAGCAGGCAAGTGTTTCAGCCCAGGGCTCCATTCAGATACATGGAGCGGCCCCAGGTATCGTGAGACCCAGTGTCTCCACCGTGTCTCACGACACGCCGCGTCGCAATGGCTCTCAGGTCCGCATCTTCAGTCGTGTTTCATGCACCGCGTCCCCCACGGCGCCAGGCTTCTCGCGCTCGGCGGCGCGCAGCAGGCGGAGGATGCCGGGACCGAGCACGTCGATTTCCGTGGAGGCATAGGCCTCCGTGCCGAAGCGGCGGATGGTCTCCGTCTGCTGCCGGAGGATGCGCGCGTCCTGCCCGAAGATGTGGAGCGCCACGGGCATGAGGAGCGGGAGCGCCGCGCGCACCAACCAGCGGGGCAATGGCAGACGGAACGTCACCACCGCGTACACCAGCGTGTCCCAGTCCGACACGGGCGTCATCGCGGAGGTCACCATGATGTGGCTGGTGTCACCAATGCGGTACTCCACCTGGGCGATGGAGGGCATCAGGAAGCGATCGAAGTGCTGTACCACCCCGCCACCCGGCGCGAGCAGCCGGCCCACGAGCCCGCTGGGACGCGGCTCGCCGATGTACTCGGCCTCCACCTTGTCCGCGCTCCGGCGCACCACCACGTCGATTTCGTTCCGCTTCTCCTCGGTGCGGAACAGCCCGCCATGGAGGTACGCGGTGTGGGGCACGTCCAGCGTGTTCTCCAGCGTGGAGTGCAGCGAGCCGGGGGCCCGAAGCGTGCGGCGCACGGTGGTGTATTCGCGCGCCTCCAGAAGCGGGAAGCGGTAGGGCTCCGTGGTGGGCTCGACGCCCGGCGTGGAGTAGACCCAGACGAAGCCATCCTGCTCACGCGTGGCATGCGCCGTGGCACAGCGAGCACGCGCGCCGGGCTCGCCCAGGAAGCCAGGGATGGCGCGGCACTGCCCCGCGCCGTCGAAACGCCAGCCGTGGTAGCCGCACTGGAGCTGGCCTTCCTTCACCCGGCCCAGCGACAGCGGCACGTTGCGGTGCGGGCAGCGGTCCACCAGGGCCGCGGGCTTGCCGCCCTCACCTCGGAAGAGCACCAGGGGCGAGCCCTGGAGCGTGCGTGCCAGGGGCTTGTCTCCCAGCTCACTCGAAGCACAGAGGATGAACCAGGCGTTGGGCAGGTGGACGACGGAGATATGTCCAGCGGGCGTACCGGAGGTGCGCCCCTCCTCGCGAGAGCTCATGGAGCGCACTCTAATCGGCCTCGACGGCGAGTGAAGGGCTCCGCGACAGGGCCGTTCCGGCTTGCCTGGACTCTTCCGGGCGCCCCCTCATGCGGGAAGGTCGGCGGCGCGCTGGGCGGCCTCCGGGTTGGGCGTCTGCGACATGACACCGCCGCCCATCTTCCAGCACAAATCCGAGCACTGGGTGCACATGTCCGCGCAGGCATTCATCACCACGTCCTCGCCCATTTGGGCGCAGGACTCCGCGCAGCGCCCGCAAACTTCCGAGCAGGCGAAGCAGGTGCGGCTGTGTAGCTCCGAGCCCCGCAGCATGAAGTTCGCGCTCGTCTGGCAGATTTCCGCGCAGTCCATCAGCAAGCGCAGGTGTCTGGCCTCCGCATACTTGCCACCCATTCCCAGACAATACGTCAGCGTCTCCATGCAGATGCGGTGACAGGCCAGGCAGGCCTCGATGCACTGGCGCATGTCGCTGTCGGCATTCATCACTTCGGCTGGGGTCATGGTGTCCACCCTCCCAGGGTGCGGTGCGTTCGAGCTCAAGGGTGGGCATCCCAGCGCCGCGCGGGTGGGCCTCGGCGGGCCGCCCGCCCCCGGCCCGAGGGAGGGAGCCCGGTACAGGCGGCCTCCCTCACAACCGGACCTACAGCTTCAGCTTCCGCAGCCGGAGCGCATTGCCGATGACGGACACCGACGAGAGGCTCATCGCGGCACTGGCGAAGATGGGACTGAGGAGCAGACCGAAGACAGGGTACAGCACGCCCGCCGCCACCGGCACACCCACGGCGTTGTAGATGAAGGCGAAGAAGAGGTTCTGCCGGATGTTGCGCAGCGTGCCCTGGCTCAGGCGGCGTGCCCGAGCGATGGCCCGAAGGTCCCCCTTCACCAGTGTCACGGCCGCGCTCTCCATCGCGATGTCCGTCCCGGTGCCCATGGCGATGCCCACGTCCGCCTGCGCCAGCGCGGGCGCGTCGTTGACGCCATCTCCCGCCATGGCCACCACCCGCCCCTCCTGCTGGAGCTTCCGGACGGCGTCGCCCTTCGCCTCCGGCAACACGCCAGCGATGACCTCGGTGATGCCCAGGCGCCGCGCCACCGCGTCCGCCGTCGTCTGACTGTCGCCCGTGAGCATCACCACCCGAAGCCCTTCCTCGCGCAGCAACGCGAGGGCCTCCGGCGTGGAGGACTTCACCGGGTCCTCGACGCCGAGCAACCCCGCTGCCTTCCCCTCCACCGCCACCAGCACCACCGTCTCGCCTTCTGCCCGCAGCGCCTCGGCCCGGGAGGTCAGTTCCCCGCCATGCACCTGGAGCGCTTCCGTCAGGGCCGCGTTGCCCAGGGCCACGGAGGCGCCCTCCACCCTGCCCACGACGCCCTTGCCCGTGAGCGAGCGGAAGTCCTCCACGGGCGCCAGCGTCACGCCACGCGCCTTCGCGCCCGCGACGATGGCCGCGGCCAACGGGTGCTCACTGCCACGCTCCAGGCTCGCGGCCAGCCGCAGCAGCCGCGCCTCCTCGAAGCCCGGCGCGGGCACCACCGTCACGAGGCGCGGCTTGCCCTCGGTGAGCGTGCCCGTCTTGTCCACCACCAGCGTGTCCACCGCTTCCAGCCGCTCCAGCGCCGCCGCGTCGCGGATGAGGACGCCCGCCTGGGCGCCGCGCCCGGTGCCCACCATGACGGACATGGGCGTGGCCAGCCCCAGCGCACAGGGGCAGGCAATGATGAGCACCGCCACCGCGTTGACCACCGCGTGCACCAACCGGGGCTCGGGGCCCCAGATGGCCCACACGCCCGCCGTCACCACCGCCACCGCGATGACCACCGGCACGAAGACGCCCGCCACCTTGTCGGCGAGCCGCTGAATCGGCGCGCGGGTGCGTTGCGCTTCACTCACGCGCTGGACGATGCGGGAGAGCAACGTGTCCTGGCCCACGCGCTCGGCGCGCATCACCAATGAGCCTGTGCCATTCACCGTCCCGCCCGTCACCTGCGCGCCCGGGGCCTTCTCCACGGGCAGCGACTCGCCCGTCACCATGGACTCATCCACCGCGCTGGCCCCTTGGAGCACCACGCCGTCCACGGGCACCTTCTCTCCGGGGCGCACGCGCAGCGTGTCCCCAGACTGGACGCTCGCGAGCGGCACATCCTCCTCGTGACCGTCCTCTCCCATTCGCCGCGCCACTGGCGGCGCGAGGCTCAGCAGCGCCCGCAGCGCACCGGAAGTCGCGTGCCGGGCGCGCAGCTCCAACACCTGTCCCAGCGCGACCAGGGTGACGATGACGGCGGCGGCTTCGAAATAGAGGGGCGCGGAGCCGCCGTGCCCCGTGCGCAGTCCCTGTGGCAGGGCCCGCGGCAGCAGTGTGGCGAAGACGCTGAACAGATACGCCGCGCCCGTCCCCAGCGCGATGAGGGTGAACATGTTGAGGTGCCGGTTGCGCACCGACGCCCAGCCACGCTGGAAGAAGGGCCAGCCCACCCAGAGCACCACGGGCGTGGCCAGCACGAGCTGCGCCCAGGCCAGCACGCCCGCGGACACCGCGCGTTGCACGGGCTGCCCGGGAAGCATGTCCGACATGGCCAGCACGAGCAGCGGCGCAGTGAGCGCCAGGCCCACGCGGAAGCGCAGCCGCATGGATTGCAGCTCCGGGTCCGGCGGCTCCTCCGCCAGCACCGTGCGCGGCTCCAGCGCCATGCCGCACTTGGGGCAGGTCCCCGGGCCGTCCTTCACCACCTCCGGATGCATGGGGCACACGTACTCCACGCGGGATTCCTGGACGGGAAGCGTCTCTGGCTCCAGCGCCATGCCGCACTTGGGGCAGGCGCCGGGATGCGACTGGCGGACCTCCGGGTCCATGGGGCAGACGTACAGGGTCCCCGGCGCCGGCGTCGGTTCCGGCGCGGTCTCCGCGGGCGAGAGGTAGCGCTCCGGGTCCGCGCGAAACCGCTCCCGGCACCGGGGATTGCAGAAGGCGTAGGTCAGCCCGGCGTGCTCCAGGTGACCGCCCTTCGGGGCGTTCGGGTCCACCTTCATGCCGCAGACGGGGTCGATGGCAGGCGCCTCCCCGGCCGGAGAGGGAGGGGGCGTGCGGGAATGCGGCACGTGCGAAGGGTGTTGGGGCATGGCGCTTCGAGGCTCCTTTCGCCCAGGCCAACGAATCGCCCAGGCCAACGAAGCACCCGGCCGACGCTTACTGGGTGTTTCTCTAGAGGTAATCGCTCCTCCGGCCACGGACATTCATCTTGACCTCAAAGCACATTCCCTCTCGCTCCATGGCTGGCCGTCGAGAGCCCCTGGACGAAGAGCAGAGTGCTCTTCACGACTCGTGGGACACGGTGCTGCGCACGGTGGGCCGGGTGGTCCTGGGCACGGTGCTCATCTGGGGGGTGTGCTCGGCGCTGCGGTACGGCGTCCATGCCACCAGTGACACGCTGCTGGCGTTCGCGTCGGGGCGGAGCCTCTGGTGGGCGCCGCTGGTGCTCGCGGGCGTGCTGCTGCTGGGCGGACTGCTGCGAGGGCTGCTCAACCGCCGGCCCGGCTGGAGCGACGTGGCCTCGGATGGGGTGAATGTCGCGCTCTTCAACTACCACATCACCTACGAGGACCCGGCGGACGACCCGCGCCCTCGCTACTCACGGCCCGCCATCCGGCTCGCCCTGCGCAAAGCGGTGGCCACGTTGCTCACGCTGGGCACCGGCGCGTCGGGCGGGCTGGAGGGTCCGGTGGTGCTGGTGGGCGAGTCCCTGGGCGCGGGCGTGGCCCGCATCACCCGTGCCCGCTCCGAGCACACGCTGCGCACCTGCCAACTGGCGGGCATCGCCGCGGCGGTGGGAACGCTGCTCAACGCGCCGTTCGCCGCCGCGCTCTTCGCGCTCGAGGTCGTCTACGGCAACCGCATTGTCTACCGGAAGCTGGCGTACTGCCTGCTGGCGGGAATCATCGCGTACGCGCTCAACAACCGCCTCCTCGGCTTCAAGCCCATCTTCGTGGCGCCGCCGCACCCGCACACGTACACGCTGGGGGAGTACGGCCTCACCGCGCTGGTGGCCGTGGCGGTGTCCGCGCCCGTCGCGCTGCTGTTCGGCCTGACCATGAAACACACGCGCCAGGTGGTGGAGCGCGTCAGCCCGGTGCTGCGCGGCGCCATGGGGGCGCTGTGCACCATCCTGGTGGCCGGAGGGCTCTACTACGGCGCGGGCATGGACTTCCGGCACGTGCTGGGCATGGGCGAGTACACCATCGCCCAGCTGTTGGCGGATACGCCGGGGCCGCTGTCGCTGTGGTGGTACCTGCTGCTCATCGTGGGTGGGAAGCTGCTCACCACGGGCTTCACGGTGCAGTCGGGTGGCTCGGCGGGCATGCTCATCCCCAGCATGGTGCTGGGCGGCGTGTCGGGCGCGGCCACGGCGCAGATGCTCGCGTCGGTAACGGGCACGGGGCCGGCGGATGTGACGGTGTTCGTGGTGGTGGGCATCGCCTCCGCGCTGGTGGCGGTGGTGGGCGTTCCACTGGCGGCCATTGCCCTGGTGCTGGAGGTGTTCGGCTCCGCGTATGGCCCGCCCGCCGTCCTCGCCTGCTGCGTCACCTACGTGCTGACGCTGCGGCTGTCCGTCTACAACGAGCAGCGCCGCGAACAGGCCGTGGAGGCGGAGCCCGTCGCGAGTGCGTGTTCAACGCGTTCATGACGGACGGCTCGCGCCCCTGGAAGACGTCCTGGAGCACTACCGCGGCGGCATGGTGGCCTCCACCACGCTGGCGCCCCCCGCAGTGAGCACAGCGGTCCTCACGGCACGCTGGACGGGTCCGAGAAGCGCGGGTCCGTCAGGAACTCCGTGTCGGTGAGCGACTCGAGGAACGCCAAGACGTCTTCCTTCTCCTCCGCGGTCAACGTGAAGCCTCTCACGAAGCCACTTTGCAGCGGACTGGCCTCGCCGCCGCGCACCCGCCGCGCGTGTCCTCCCGCGGCGTAGTGGTCCAGCACGTCCGACAGCGTGGCCAGACTGCCGTCATGCATGTACGGCCCGGTGACGGCCACGTTGCGCAGGGACGGCGCGCGGAAGCGGCCCATGTCCTCGGGACGGCCCGTCAGCTCGATGAGGCCCGGGTCCTTCGCCGGATACGCCCCCTGCCCGTCCACGTTGTACAGGCCCGTGTTGTGGTAGGGGAAGATGGGCTCGGACGTCGTCTCGTGCACCGTGGCGTCCTGGAAGTTGAAGCCGGAGTGGCAATGGTCACACTCCAGCCGCTCCGAGAAGAACAACTCCATGCCCCGCTTCTGCTGCCGCGTCATGGCCTCCACGTCATTGCCATACACATAGCGGTCATACGCGGAGTTGCCGGAGATGAGGGTGCGCTGGAACGACGCCAGCGCCCGCGTCAGCGTGGCCACGGACACGGGCTCCACGGCCTCCGGAAACGCGCGCTGGAACTCCGCCTCCAGTTCCGGGACCGCGCGCAGTCGGCCGAGCAACTCCTCTTCCCTGTCACCGAAGCCCAACTCCACCGGCTCCTTGCCGAACAAGGGCACCAACGCCTGCGCCTCCAGCGTCGTGAGCGAGGGATTCGCCCAGGTGAGACTCGTGGCATAGGCGACGTTGGCCAGCCCCTGGGAGTTGCGGCGGTGCGTCTCGCCCGTGCTGCCCTGCGACGTCATCAGGGGCTCGGTGAAGGCCCGCGCCGGGTCATGGCAGGACGCGCAGGACTGCGTCTCGTTCCGTGACAGGCGCACGTCGAAGAAGAGCCTCCGGCCCAACTGCACCTTCTCCTCCGTCATCGGATTGTCCGCGGGCACTCGCGGCGTGGGAAACCCCGTGGGCAGCTTCCACACGTAGCGCTCCGCCTCGCCGTCCTTGCCGCCACAACCCGCGCCCAGCCAGGCCAGCACCGCCAGTACCCCTGCTCTTCTTCCCACGCGCCACGCCATGACGTCCCCCTCCTACTCCGCCTTGATGAACGCCTGAGGCCCCGGTGCCAGCTCCTGGCTCCGGTGCGTCAGCCCCATCCGGCTGAACACGGGCGCGCAGTCCGGGTCCGCCTGCTGCGACATGCACCCCACGGAGGTGTTGGGCACCTCCGCGTTCTCGTCCAGGTTCGAGCCTGAGAAGAGCGCCCCCAAATCCAGCACCACCTTGCCAGACGCCAGGTCGAACGAGTCCAGGGCCACCTCCGGACGGTTGCCGAACGTACATCCCGCGGTGCCGTTCGTCTGGCCCTCCGGCGGCGGTGCACAGTCCGTGCTCCCCAGGTGCATGACGTGCCCTTCGGGAAGTCCCTTCGTCCGGCCTTCGATGCGCGTGAAGAGATAGCCCGAGCGCCAGCCCCAGTAGAGGCTCGTGTCGTTCAGCGGCGAGGGCGCCGTGGACACGTCGAGGTGGTTCTGCGTCTCCGGCACGCCCAGCTTGAAGCGCAGGCCGGTGTAGGTGCCCTCGGGCGCCGTGCCGGTGATTCGCAGGTTCGTCGCCTGCGTGCCGTTGGTGCACAGGCCCGCCTTGTCCGCGAAGTCGAGCAGCGCCGTGCCTCGTGTCTGCCACCGCCCGTCCTGCTCGAGCTTCAGTGGCACCTCGATGCCGTCGGCCGTGACGAGCCGGACGTCGTGCAGGTACACGCGCAGGTCCATGGGCTCATACGTCGTCCCGGTCGTCCCCACCCCGGTGTAGATGCGGCCACATGCGAAGGGCTCGCTGCCCACCCGGGCCTCGAAGGGGATGGCGACTTCCATGCCATCGCCACAGCCCAGGACGCCCAGCAGCGCGAAGGGAAGCATACGGACGGCACGACGATGAGCGGACACCATGGCGGACTCCCTTGAAATGGAGTCTCCGCGTAACGCAATCCCGACGGGTGGTGAACGTGGCAAGTTGCCACAGGCCACTGTACTTGCCCCATGGAAGGAAGCAGGCGGCCAACCTCAACCGCCTTGCACGTTGTAGCCCGCGTCGCCGTAAGGCTTGAGCCGGTCCAACCAGAGCGCCTCCAGCACCTTCAGCTCCTCCTCCGGCGCCACCACGGGCTCGTCGGAAGGCTTCAGCACGTCGAGCACCTCGAAGGTGAACTGCTCCGCCCCGTAGCGCTTCCAGTCCTCCAGCAGCGTGGGCAGGCGGTCCATGCCCGTGGACAGCTCGAAGCGGATGCGATTGAGCATGCCCTGGACGTTGGCGCTCGCGCCCACCAGCACCTTGCCGTTGGCGAGGCAGCGCACGGCGTACACGCCCATGGGAGGCGGTGCTTCTCGGTAGGCACGTTTCAGTTCGGAGCGGCGGGAGCCAGCGGACATGGGAGACCTCGTGTCTGGGGAAGTTGAAGCGTGGGAAGGCGAATGCAGGGCGAACCGCTGGGCAAGCCGGGCCTGCGCGGCCCCATCCTTCGGCGCCATCCAGTCGCGGCCCATGAGCGACCAGTCCGCGTCCTCGGGGTCGACACCGAGCGCCTCGACGAGGCTGGCCTCGCAGACGAAGAACTGCTCGCGGAATGGAAAGAGGAAGCCGCCCTGCGTCCGCAGGGAGTCAGCGGCCTCCGCATAGGAGGAGAACCAGCGGTTGAGGTGGGAGCCGCCCACGGGGGCGAGCAGGTGCTCGAAGTCGAGCTCACGCACCTGCTTCAGCTCGCCCCAGGTGGCGTGCCCCTGCTCACGCGCGATGACAGTCAGCGCATGCTTGTGCTGCACCGTCTCCTTGCGCGCGAGCACCTCGCCCAAGGCCAGTCCCGCGAAGCCGGGCAGGACGCGCAGCCGCTCCGCTGCCTGGGCCGCGCGCGACGCATCCGCCGAAGCCAGCTCCTTGAGCAGGAGCGACGCGCGGACCTTGCATTCGTGGAGGGTGACGACGGTTCGCATGAAAAGTCCCTTGGCGTCGGCCCTCACCCGTTCGTGGGCCGTGGAAGGAACTCATCTGGAACTGTCGAACGGCGGAGAGAAGCGAGGGTGACGTCGTCTTTTCGGGCAGGCGCCCCTCGGCACCTGGGGGGAGTTAACGAGGCGGACCGTCCCGGTGCAAGCGCATTCAGACGTCCGCCGAGCCAGGCGCCAAGGCCTCGCCTGCCCGGTGGGATGGCTTGCAAGAGCAGTCCAGGCATCCGTGCGCGGCGCAGCTGCCGCAGCTTCGCTCCAGTTGCTTCTTCAGCGCCTCGCGCGCCACGCCCGGGACACCGCGCTCGACCAGGTCCACCTTCCGCAGGATGTCGGCGTACTCCGGCTTGAGCGTGGGCACCAGCACACCCACGCACCGCCGGCATCCGCCCCGGGCACCGGGCATTCCCGCCAAACCCTGACGTGAATGGAAGATGCCGTGACGGAAGTGAAAACCACACGAGGCATTGACAGACACCCGGGTCCACGCTTATTTCGTGCGCAGCATCAAGAGCGGCCGCCGCCTCGCGCGGTGGCCCGACAACCTGGAGTCGGACCTCCAAGGTGTCCAAACGATGCGGTTCGAGGAGCAGGGGCTCCCCGAGCAATCCAAGCGTCCGAAGCCGGAGGGCTCCCTCCCGCTTCGGTGAGAGAGGACCTCCGTGGTTCCATCCACCTGCTCCGCACCCGCACCGTTGACCGCCGCGACCGTGTTGCCCGTGCTTCGCCGCGCGCGCGTCACGCGTCGAATGCGCTGGCCCGGCGGCACGCGCTAGTCCGCCAGGGCTCCAACTCCAACCCATTCACTCTTCCCTCCGTGGGCGCTCGCGCGCCGCGTCTGGCCGGCGTGTGTCCGGCACAGGGCGCCGCGTCTGCCCTTCCCTTTCGAATCAGGGCCCGCCGGCCCCCTTGAGGTTCTTCAATGAGCAGCACGTCCCTGCAGGTGATGAAGTTCGGTGGCACGTCCGTGGGCTCACCCACGCGGCTCCGCCAGGTAGTGGAGCTGATTGGCAAGCACGCGCGGCAAGGCCCGCTGGCAGTGGTCGTCTCCGCGATGGGCGACACCACGGACTGGCTGCTGGACGCGGCCCACCTCGCCACCGAGGGTGACCTGGAAGGCGCGCTCGCGGTGGCCACGCGCATCGCCGACCTCGCGAAGGCCAACGCCGCGGCGCTGGCGCCCGGACAAGCCACCGCGCTGGCCGAGCGTGTCGACGGGCTCCTCGCGCCGCTGCGTCAGTTGCTCCATGGCGTCTCACTCACGCGAGAGTGCTCCGCCCCCACGAGAGACCGGGTGCTGTCGTTCGGTGAGTTGGTGTCCGCCACGCTGCTGGCGGAGCTGCTCACGGCCCATCGCACGCCCGCCACCTTCCGTGACGCGCGGCAGCTCCTGGTGACGGATGACCGCTTTGGCGCGGCGCGGGTGGACCTGGTTCGGACGCGGGAGCGACTCCAAGCCGCCCGGGAGACGTGGGGCGTCGAGGTGCCCGTGCTCCCCGGCTTCATCGCCGCGACGCCGGATGGACGCACCACCACGCTGGGCCGCAACGGCTCCGACTACACCGCGGCGCTGGTGGCCCAGGGCCTGGGCGCGTCGGAAGTCACGGTGTGGACGGACGTGCTCGGCCTGCACACCGCCGACCCGGAGCTGGTCACGGACGCCTACCCCGTGGCGCACCTCACCCATGGCGAGGGCCTGGAGCTGGCGGCGGTGGGTGCCCGCATGCTGCACCCGCGCACGATGATTCCGCTCATCGAGTCCGGAATCTCCCTGCGCATCCGCAACACCATGGAGCCGGAGCACCCGGGCACGCTCATCGACGCCATCGGTTCGCGCGACGGCCAGCGTCCCGCCTGCATCGCGACGCGCGAGGACCTGGCGCTGCTCGGCATCGAGGTGCGCAAGCTGTCCGACCAGTTCCAACTGGGGGAGCGCGTGCTGGCCGCGCTGCGAGAAGCGCGCGTCACGGTGTGGATGACCGCGCAGTCCGCCAATGGCCAGTCACTGGCCGTCGTCGTGCCTCGCCCCGACGCGGAGCACGCGCGGTCCGTGCTCGTCACCGAGCTGGCGCAGGAGCTGTCACGCCGCGAAGTGGAACCGCTGGAGGTCCGCCAGCCGGTGACGCTGCTGACGCTGGTGGCGGAGACCATGGGCCACGGCGTCAACGTGGCCGGGCGCTTCTTCAGCGCGCTGGGCGCGGTGGGCGTCAACGTGCGCGCCAGCGCCCAGGGTGCCAGCTCCCGCTCCCTTTCGTGTGTCGTCGACGCGGCGGACACCGCCGTCGCCGCGCGCACCACGCACGCGGCCTTCAACCTGGCCCATCAGCAGGTGAGCCTCTTCGTCCTCGGCCGAGGCACGGTGGGCGGACAACTGCTGGCCCAGCTGCGCGCCCAGCAAGCGCTGCTCCGGGACAGGCACGGCATCGCGCTGCGCGTCGTGGGGCTGGCGGACAGCAAGCGCGCGCTCTTCGACGCGGCGGGGCTCACGCTCGATGGCGTGGAGGCGCGGCTCGAAGGCGTGACGCCCGAGGCGCCCCAGGCGCGCACCCTGGTCCCCTTGTTGGACGCGCTCCGGCGGCTGCCCGTCCCCATCCTGGTCGACTGCACCGCCGCGGGCGGGTTGGAGGCGCTCTACACGGAGGCCTTCCAGCGCGGCATCCACGTGGTGGCGGCCAACAAGAAGCCGCTGGCGCTGCCGTGGGAGGCCCGCGAAGCGCTGGTGGACACGGCGCGCCGCAACCACGTCGCGTACCACTACGAGACGACGGTGGCGTCCAGCCTGCCCGTCATCGACACGCTGGCGAACCTGGTGCGCACCGGTGACACCGTTCGCCTCATCACCGCGTCCCTGTCCGGCAGCCTGGGCTTCATCTGCAACGAACTGACGGCCGGCGTGCCCCTGTCCCGGGCCGTCCGCACCGCCCGGGAGCGCGGCTTCACGGAGCCGGACCCTCGCGAGGACCTGAGCGGCACGGACGTCGCGCGCAAGGCGCTCATCCTCGCTCGGGAGCTGGGCCTGCCGCTCTCCCTGTCGGACGTGGCGCTGGAGCCCTTCGTCGCCACGGACGAATGCGCCAGCGTGGACTCGTTCTTCCAGGTGCTCGCCACGCAGGATGCGGCCTACGCGGAGCGCGTGGCCCGCTGCCGCCACGCCGGCACCGTGCTGCGCTACCTGGCACGCATCGACCCATCGAAGGCGGGCACAGGCAGTCCCGTCATCCGTGTGGGCCCCGTAGGCGTTGAAGCGGGCCACCCCGCGGCGGACCTCCGCGGCTCCGAGTCCTTCGTCTCCTTCACCACCACCCGCCACAGCGACTTCCCGCTCACCGTTCGAGGCGCGGGCGCGGGCGGCGCCGTCACCGCGTCCGGCGTGCTGGCGGACATCCTCCGCATCTCCCAGACGCTGCGCGGTCGCTGAGCGCGCCACCGAAAGGGTCCTCTCATGAAACTCGCCACCGCTCTCGTCCACGCCGGCGTGCGCCGCGACCCCACCACCGGCGCGGTCGCCGTCCCCATCTACCAATCCGCCACCTTCCAGCACCCCGCGCTCGGGCAATCCACCGGCTACGACTACTCGCGCACGCGAAACCCCACCCGCTCCGCGCTGGAGGATGCGCTGGCGCAACTGGAGGGTGGCAGCCGGGGCCTGGCCTTCAGCTCCGGCATGGCGGCGCTGCACTGTGCCCTCCAGCTCTTCGGCCCGGAGGACCACATCCTCCTCACCGAGGACCTCTACGGCGGCACCTACCGGCTGGTGGACCGCATCCTCCACGTCCCCTGCACCTTCGTGGACACCTCACACCCCAGCGCCGTGCGGGACGCGCTGCGCCCCAACACCCGCGCCATCGTCGTGGAGACGCCCACCAACCCGATGATGCGCACCGCCGACCTCTCCGAACTGGCGGCCATTGCCCGCAAGGCCGGGGTGCTGCTCATCGTCGACAACACCTTCCTCACGCCGTGGTTGCAACGCCCGCTGGAGCTGGGCGCGGACATCGTCGTGCACAGCGCGACGAAGTACCTGGCCGGACACAACGACGTCGTCGCGGGCGCGCTGGTGGTCAAGGACGCCGCGCTGGGCGAGCGGCTGGCGTACCTCCAGAACGGCATCGGCGCGATTCTCGGTCCGCAGGACGCGTACCTGGTGATTCGCGGCCTGAAGACGCTGGCCCTGCGCATGGAGCGGCACCAGGCCAACGCGCGGGAAGTGGCCGCGTGGCTGCGCGCCCACCCGGGCGTGGAGCGCGTCTTCTATCCCGGCGTGGGCGGAATGCTGTCCTTCACCGTCGCCCACGCGGCCCTGGTGCCCCAGGTGCTCGCGTCCGTGCAGTTGTGTCTCTTCGCCGAGTCGCTCGGCGGCGTTGAAACGCTCATCACCTACCCCACCACGCAGACCCACGCTGACATCCCCGCCGAGCGCCGGGAGGCGCTGGGCATCTCCGACCGGCTGCTCCGGCTCTCCGTAGGAATCGAGGACTCCCATGACATCATCGCCGACCTGGCCCAGGCGCTTCGCGACCCGTCTGCTGCACACGGGGCATGAGCAGGACCCCACCACGGGCGCCGCCGCTGTCCCCATCTACCAGGTGTCCATGTTCGACCAGCCGGGCCTGGAGACGCCCGGCGAGTTCGACTACGCGCGCTCCGGCAATCCCACGCGCAAGGCCCTGGAGGGCGTGCTCGCGGCACTGGACGAAGGCCACGCGGCCTTTGCCTTCGGCTCTGGCATGGCCGCCGTGTCCAGCGTGCTGATGCTCTTCAGCGCGGGGGACCACGTCGTCGTGACGGACGACTGTTACGGCGGCACCTACCGGGTGCTCACACGCGTCTTCAGCCGCTTCGGCCTGCAGGCCACCTTCGTGGACACCAGCGACCCGGACGCCGTGCGCGCAGCCCTCCGCCCCAACACACGAGCGCTGCTGGTGGAGAGCGTGAGCAATCCCTTCCTCAAGCGCACCGACATCCCCGCGATGGCGCGGGTGGCCCAGGCGCATGGGGCGCTGCTCATCGTGGACAACACGTTCCTGTCCCCGGCCCTCTCGCGTCCGCTGACCGAGGGCGCGGACATCGTCATCCACTCCGCCACCAAGTACCTCGGCGGCCACAGTGACGTCGTCGCCGGTGCGGTGGTGGTGAAGACGCCCGCGCTCGCGCAGGAGCTCGGCTTCCTCCAGAACGCGGTGGGCGCAGTGCTGGGACCCCAGGACTGCTTCCTCCTCCAGCGGGGCATCAAGACGCTGCAGGTCCGCCTGGAGCGACAGGTGCGCACGGCGGGAGCCCTGGCGAAGTGGCTCACCGAGCGGCCGGAGGTGCGGCGGGTCTTCTATCCGGGCACGGGCGCGGTGGTGTCGTTCCGGCTGGCCCAGGACACGCTGGCGGCGCCCTTCGTGGAATCGCTCCAGCTCCCCCTGCTGGGTGTGTCGCTGGGCGCGGTGGAGAGCATCGTCACCGTCCCTGCGCGGCACTCCCACGCCTCCGTGCCCGTCGCCGAGCGGGAGCGCCGAGGCATCACCGACGGACTCATCCGCTTCTCGGTGGGACTGGAGGACCTGGAGGACCTGCAAGAGGACTTCGTGCGGGCATTCACGCAGGCAGACCGCGCGGCGGCATAGGCCGTCAGGTTGACATGGCGCGTCGGCTCCATTACCTGTCTGTGCCGATGCTCGCTGGTTGCGCCATGTTCGGATTCTGTCGCGGAGGCATGTGTTGTCATGCCCCCACGGGTCCGTCCGTTCGCGCGCGCTGAGCCTCCCTCACGAAACGAACCGACGTTCCTCCCGGCCCGTTGCCTGCTTCGTCCAGGCACGGGCCGTCCTTCGCGCACCTCGTGCGAGCCCCCGTCCCACCTTCGCAGTCCCCAGGAGCAGTCCATGCGCGGCACCCCGGACACGAATGAGCAGCGGCCCCCTGGGCCCGCGCGAGCCACGCCCAGCCGGAGCGCCACGCCGTGATTGCGTTTCGCGGAGTCAGCAAGGTCTACACGGCGGGCGGGCGGGAGGTCGCGGCGCTGAGGAACGTGTCGCTCCGGGTGGAGGCCGGTGAAATCCACGGCGTGCTGGGACAGAGCGGCGCCGGCAAATCCACGCTCATCCGCTGCGCCAACCTCCTGGAGCGCCCCACCGAGGGCTCCGTCTCCGTCGACGGACAGGACTTGCTGGCCCTCAGTCCGGAGGCACTGCGCAAGGCACGCCAGGGCATCGGGATGATCTTCCAGCACTTCAACCTCTTCGGCTCGAAGACGGTGGCGGCGAACGTCGCGTACCCGCTGGAAGTGGCGGGCACCCCACGCGAGGCCATCCGCGAACGCGTGGAGGAGCTGCTGTCGCTCGTGGGACTGTCCGACAAGGCGCAGGCCTACCCCTCGCAGCTCTCCGGCGGACAGAAGCAGCGGGTGGGCATCGCGCGGGCGCTGGCGCCCCGGCCTCGCGTCCTGCTTTCCGACGAGGCCACCTCCGCGCTGGACCCGGAGACGACGCGCTCGGTGCTGGGGTTGCTGCGTGACATCAACCAGAAGCTCGGCGTGACGCTGCTCCTCATCACCCATCAGATGGACGTGGTGAAGGCCATCTGCGACTCGGTATCGGTGCTGGAGCGGGGACGGCTCGTGGAGCAGGGCAAGGTGACGGAGCTGCTCGCCCATCCCAGCACCCGGCTGCATCAACTGTGCTTTCCGGCCTTCGCCGCGCCGACGGACGCACCCTCGGGCCGCCGAGTGGCGCTGACGCTCGCGGGCGAGCACGCCCGGCGGCCCCTCCTGGGCACCCTGGCGCGCCAATTCGACGTGGACGCCCTGCTGGTCGAAGGCGCCATGGAGCGCGTGGGCAACACCCGCGTGGGGAGGCTCCTCGTCGACCTCCAGGGTTCCGCCGATGCCGTGAGCCAGGCACTCGCCTACCTGCGTGAGCAGGGACTGACGCTCGAGGAGGCCGCAAATGGATAGCCAGCTTCCGCGCCTGCTGGGCGTGGCCACCGGTGAGACGCTCTACATGACGTCCGTGGCCTCGGCGCTCGTCCTCCTCGCGGGACTGCCCTTGGGCGTGCTGCTGGTCGTCACGGACCGGGGTGGCCTGTGGGAACGTCCGGCGCTGAACCGGGTGCTGGGCACGCTCGTCAACGTGGGCCGCTCCATCCCGTTCATCATCCTCATGGTGGCCATCGTCCCGCTCACCCGCCTGCTGGTGGGCACCACCATCGGCACCACCGCCGCCATCGTTCCCCTGGTCGTGGCGGCCATTCCCTTCATGGGCCGCGTCGTCGAGCAGAGCCTCCGCGAAGTGGACGCCGGGCTGGTGGAGGCCGCCATCGCCATGGGCTCCACCCACCGCCGCATCGTCTTCCAGGTCCTCATTCCGGAGGCGCTGCCGTCGCTCGTGCGCGGCACCGCGCTCGTCATCATCAGCCTGCTGGGTTACAGCGCCATGGCGGGCGCGGTGGGCGGCGGCGGCCTGGGCGACCTCGCGGTGAAGTACGGCTACATGCGCTTCCGCACCGACGTCATGTTGGGCTGCCTGGTGGTGTTGCTGGTGCTGGTGCAGCTCGTCCAATGGCTGGGTGACGCGCTGGCCTCCCGCTTCGACCACACCGGCGCGCGCTCGTCGCGCTGACGCGCCCTCTCCTCCCCGCTGCCCCTGGAGTCTTCCGACATGAAGTCCCCCTCTCGTTCCCTGCTCACCCCGCTGCTGCTCTCCGTGACGCTGCTGCTCACGGCCTGCCAGAAGCAGGAGGCGTCCTCGGGCGAGTCTTCCGGCGTCCGCACGTTGAAGGTCGGCGTCAACCCGGTTCCCCACGGAGACATTCTCCGCGCCGCCGCCGCAGTGGCCCTGCGCGAGGGCGTGCGCGTCGACGTGGTGGAGTTCACCGACTACGTCCAGCCGAACATCGCGCTGTCTGACAAACAGCTCGACGCCAACTACTTCCAGCACGTGCCCTACCTGGAGCGCTTCGCCGGAGACAGGAAGCTCGCGTTGACGAGCGCCGGCCCGGTGCACCTGGAGCCCCTGGCGCTCTACTCCACGAAGTTCCGTCAGCTCGCGGAGCTTCCGGAGGGCGCGCAGGTGACGCTGCCCGCCGACCCCAGCAACCTGGCGCGGGCGCTGCGCCTGCTCGAAGCCCAGGGTCTGCTGCGCCTGCGCGAAGACGCGGGCGCCACGGCGACGGTGCGGGACGTGGTGGGCAACCCGCGCAAGCTCGACCTGCGGGAGATTGATGCGGAGCAGCAGCCTCGCACGCTGGAGGACGTGGCCGCCGCCGTCATCAACGGCAACTACTTCCTGGAGGCCCAGAAGCACCTGAAGCTGGACGCGAAGGTGCTGGCCCGCGAGGCGGCGCGGGAGAACCCCTACGCCAATGTGCTCGCCGTGCGTCAGGGTGACGAGCAGCGCCCCGAGGTGCGCACGCTGGTGAAGGCGCTCCAGTCCGACGACGTGCGCCGCTACATCGAGTCCACCTACGGCGGCGCGGTGGTGCCCGCCTTCTGACGGACGCCACGTCTTCCTTGCGCGCCGTGCCCGGTCCGAGCATGACAGGGGCTCGCGCGCGGGGCCCTCCCAGCCCCGCCAGGCGAGGGAGCGAGCACATGGCCTTGCGGTTCAAGAACCTCGATGGCAGCGGGCCGCAGCCGTTCAGCAGCATCTTCAAGTGGGCCGTGGCGGACAAGCTCGCCGGCCGCCGCCGCAAGGCCCCAGCCCGCGCCGAGGTCCCCCGCGTGGAGCCTGACCTCGCGCTGCTCGCCACGCCGCCCGCGACGGGAGAAGGCGCGCGGCTGACGTGGCTGGGGCATGCGAGCTGGCTCGTGCAGTTGGACGGACTGTCGCTGCTCATCGACCCGGTGCTGCGCGACGCCATCAGCGGCGTCATCCGGCGCAACGTCCCGCCCGGTGTCCCCCTGGAGAAGCTGCCGCCCATCACCGCCAGCCTCGTCTCCCACAACCACTACGACCACCTGGACCTGCCCACGCTGGAGAAGGTGGGCGCGCCCATCGTCACCGGCCTGGGCCATGCGCCGGTGTTCCGGGGCTCGGGCCTGGGCGTCACGGAGCTGGACTGGTGGCGCTCCACGCAGGTGGGCGCTGTCACGGTGCACTTCGTCCCCTCGCAGCACTGGAGCCGCCGCGGCCTCAACGACGTCAACGAGATGCTCTGGGGCGGCTTCGTCATCGAAGGCTCCAGCGCCCGCGTCTTCCACTCCGGCGACACCGCCTACTTCGAGGGCTTCAAGGAGATTGGCCTGCGCTACCCGGGCATCGACGCCGCGATGCTGCCCATTGGCGCGTATGACCCGGCCTGGTTCATGCGCCGTCAGCACATGAACCCCGAGGAAGCCGTGCAGGCCTTCGAGGACCTGGGCGCCGCGCGCTTCCTGGCCATGCACTGGGGCACCTTCAAGCTCACCGACGAGCCGCTCGACGAACCGCCCCGCCGCCTGGACGCGGAGTGGACCCGGCGGGGCCTGGCGCGTGAGCGCGTCGAAGTGCTGCCGGTAGGTGGAACACTCACCGTGCGCCACGGTTGAAACCCACCAGGGGCTATGTTGTGGGAAGGGCATGCTCCTGCCCACCCTCCTCGCCATGACGCTGCATCAGGCACCGTCGTCCCTCACCACCGTCTCCGAACAGAGCGGCTGGACGCGCACGGGCCGCTACTCGGAAGTGGAGTCTCTCTGCCGCGCCTTCCCCAAGGCGTTTCCCGGCAAGGTCCGCTGCGACACGGTTGGCACCACGCCGGAAGGCCGGCCGCTGCTTGCGCTCGTCGCCAGCGCGGATGGCACCCTCACGCCCGCCGCCGCGGCGCGCAAGCAGCGCCCCGTCGTCTTCTTCCAGGGCGGCATCCACTCCGGTGAGATTGACGGCAAGGACGCTGGCTTCTGGCTGCTGCGCGACCTGCTCGCCGGGAAGGAGCAGCCCGGCGTCCTCAAGCGCGTCACCGCCGTCTTCGTCCCCGTCTTCAACGTGGACGGCCATGAGCGCTTCGGCCCCAACCACCGTCCCAACCAGAATGGCCCCGAGGAGATGGGCTGGCGCGCCACCGCGCAGAACCTCAACCTCAACCGCGACTACGCCAAGGCGGAGGCCCCGGAGATGGTGGCCCTGCTGAAGTACCTCCACGCGTGGGACCCGCTCGTCTACGCCGACCTGCACGCCACCAACGGCGCCAAGTTCGAACATGACGTGTCCGTAGGCATCGAGCCGCAGAAGTCCGGACCGGCCGCGCTGCGCGAGCTGGGCGTGAAGCTGCGCGAGGAGCTCTTCACCGAGCTGGAGTCCCAGCAGCACCTGCCCGTGCCCTTCTACCCGTCCTTCATCGAGGACGATGATCCCAGCTCCGGCTTCGCCTACGGCGTGCCGCCGCCGCGCTTCAGCCATGCCTACTGGGCCGCGCACCGCCGCTTCGGCGTGCTGGTGGAGACACACTCATGGAAGCCCTATGCGGAGCGCGTGAAGGCCACGCGGAATATCGTGGCCAGCCTGCTGCGGCTGGTGGCCCGTGACGGCGCCGCCCTGCGCGCGGCGGTGAAGGCGGCGGACGCGGCGGACGCGGCCGGCAAGACGCGCGAGGTGGTGCTCACGTGGAAGAACACGGAGCAGAAGCGGACCATCGACTTCCGGGGCTACGCCTATGAGCGGGGCGCCTCCGACGTGTCCGGCCAGACGTGGATTCGCTACGACGACACGAAGCCCCAGGTCTGGAAGGTGCCCTACTTCGAGGAGATTCAGCCCGCGCTCACCGCCTCGCTGCCCGCGGGGGGCTACCTGGTTCCGCCCGCGCACGCCACCTGGGTGGAAGCGAAGCTGGCCGCGCACGGCCTGCGCTCGCAGCGCCTCGCCAAGCCCGTGGCCAGCGCGGCGGTGGAAAGCTTCCGCGCCACCGAGGCGAAGTGGAGCATCCAGTCCGTGGAGAACCGGCAGACGCTCAACGTGAAGGGCGCGTGGGAGCCGCAATCACAGACGCTCCCCGCGGGCACGCTGTACGTGCCGGTGGCGCAGGAGGGCGTGGAGCTGGTGGCGCACCTGTTTGAGCCCACGGGGCCGGACTCGCTGCTGTCCTGGGGCTTCTTCAACGCCCACTTCGAGCAGAAGGAGTACGTGGAGGACTACGTGCTGGAGCCCTTCGCGCGGGAGCTGCTCGCGAAGGACGCTTCGGTGAAGGCGGAGTGGGAAGCGAAGTTGAAGGACCCGGCCTTCGCCAAGGACGCGCGCGCCCGCCTGCGCTTCTTCTATGAGCGCCACCCGGCCCGCGACGTCCAGCTCCGCGTCTACCCCGTGCTGCGCATCCAGGCCGCGCCCCAGGGGTTGGCGGCGGTGAAGCCCGCGAAGCCGTAGGAAGCCTGGCCATGAAATGAAGACGCCCCGGAGCCAGCAGGCCCCGGGGCGTTTTTCATTCAGCCCTGCTGACTCCGGCCTCCTTCTTCAACGAAGGCCGGAGCGCTTCCGCATCATCAGCCGATGATGCCTTCGCAGGCGCAGTAGCTCTGGTTGCAGACCGCGTTCGGACCGCAGCCGCCGCAGTCCGACTTACAGGCACAGGCGCACGTGTTGGGGTCCGCCTGGTACCGGTCACCGCAGTTCAGCGCGGCCGTGTCACACACGCAGCCGCACGCGTCCTGGCTGAACGTGAAGCCCGGCGCGCAGGTGGCCGTCTGGGCACACGAGCACGAGCAGGTGTCCGTGTTGCACGTCTCGTAGGTGCCGCACGTGCCGCCGCAGTCCGGCGCGCAGGTGAAGGCGCACACCGCGGGGTCCGTGTTGCACACCTGGCCCGGGTCACCGCCGCCGCCGCAGTCCGCCGGGCACTCGCACTGGTCCGTGGTGCGGTTGCACGTCAGCTTGCCTTCGCAGAAGTCCGGGTCGTTCGGGTCGTGGTACGGGTCCGCCGCGCACGGCGCGGGGATGCCGTTCGGGTTCGTCGTGCGGTCCGTCCAGTAGCGGTAGGACAGCGCCGCCTGGGTGGTCCCCGCGTTCTGCGGGCGGCACCCGCCGTAGAAGGACACCGCGCGGCTGATGCCGTCCACGTCGAAGCCGTGAGTGCGGCTGCGTGGCAGGTCTCCCGGCGTGGGGCACTGCGACGCGTTCGCCACCGCGTCCATGGCCACCTTCAGCGAGGCGCCGATGGGCGGCTTCTGCGTCCGGTAACCCACCGACGCGATGACGCTGTCGATGATGGCGTTGATGGTGGTGGTGATGGCGTTCGAGTCCCGGATGCTGCCGTACACGCCGCCGGTGGCCTGGATGATGTCCAGGTGCCGCGGGTTCCGGGGGTCTTCCTGGGTCTGGCACCAGGTGCTGGTGTCGTTGGTGGCGTTCTCATGCGGGCAGAGGATGCCGTGCACGTCGATGGGCTGATTCAGCGGGTTGCGGTTCGTCCCCGGCTCGTTGCCCGTGCCCAGGAAGTACTGGCTGTACGTATCGATGGTGCCGTTGGACTGGTCCCGCGTGTCCGTCAGGATGACGACCACGACCTTGGCGCCCGCGCGGAAGCGCGTCTCCGCCGTGCCACCGGACGAGGCCAACAGGTTGATGACGGCGCGAGCGGCCTCCAGCGGACGCTCCGTGCCGTTTCCGCTCTGCCCCACCCAGCACTGCGAGTTGGACGAACAGGTGGTGGGCTGGGTCCCCGCGGGGATGGTGACGGTGGTGCACTGGCCGTTGCCGCCGCAGGTGCTGTTCTGCGTCAGCCACGCCCGGAACTGGTTGATGTTCGGCGTGAAGCCACGCAGCAGCCCCGAGTTCGAACCACTGCCATAGGTATAGGTGGTGCTCACCATCGCCAGCCGATAATCCAGCGTCGCGTTGGCCAGCTTGTCCGCCACGGCCGTGGCCGCGTTGGCCAGCGACTGCTGCGACGAGGCCATGGAGCCGCTGTCGTCCACCACGAAGATGAAGTCCACCACCGCCTGCCGCACGGTGAACTTCTCGCACTGCACCGCGTCCGCGTCACCGAACTGCGCCAGCGCCGAGCCACCCGCCGTGTCCGCCGTCGTGAAGAGGCTGCCCGCCTCGTTGTAACGAGACGTCGGGGTGATGGCCAGCACCACCACCACGCTCTGGTCGGAGCGGTGCACGTACTGCGCCTGCATGGTGAAGGGCCCGGTGATGCCGGCCGTTCCCGTCAGCTCTCCCGTGCTTCCGGGCACCAGCGAGCGGGTCAGGGTGTTGGTGAACGTCTTCAGGTCCGCGCCGCCCGACATGGCGTAACGCGCCGACAGCGCGGCGTAGCCGTCCCAGGTATTGAAGGTCTGCTGGAAGTCACGCGTGGCGGAGTTGAACGACGCGGAGCGGATGCCCGCCTCGTCGTTCGTGGGGTTGGACGACGAGCCCACGCGGCCGCGCTTGTACGCAATCAGCGTCACCTGCTTGGTGGCGTCCCAGCCGATGATGCCCACCGCGTTGTTGCCATCGCGGATGGTGCGCAGGTTGGCGTCCGTGAAGGTGGAGGGCAGCGCCAGCCGCAGGTCCGCGCCGTTCTCTTCCTTGAAGGTGACGGTGCGCAGGTTGGACGTGCGGCAGGCCTGGCCCGCCGGCGTGTTGGCCGCGCCGTCGGCAGAGTCGTTCGGGTTCAGCTCGCCCGCGTCCACGCGCCCGTTCTGGTTGGCGTCCTCCGCGCCGTCCTGGATGCCGTCACCGTCGCTGTCGGGGTTCGTCGGGGACGTGGTGGTGGTCGGGTCCGCGTCGCCCACGTAGCCACAGTTCTGACGCGGCGCCTGCGCCGTCGTCACACCCAGCTCCAGGCCGTCCAGCAGGCCGTCACCGTCCGTGTCGGGGTTGGTCGGGTCCGTCTCGCCCGGGTCCACGCGGCCGTTACCGTTGGTGTCCTCACCGCGGAAGCCATTGCGGCCCGGGCCGTCCTGGAGACCGTCGCAGTCGGTGTCCGCCAGGCGGGGGTCCGTCTCACCGGCGTCCACGCGGCCGTTGCGGTTCTTGTCCTCGACACCGTCCGGGATGCCGTCGCCGTCCGTGTCGGCGTTGTTCGGGTCCGTGCCCGTCGCAACCTCCACCGAGTCCGGGATGCCGTCGAAGTCGGCGTCCGGAATCGACGCGGCGCAGTCCGCCACGCGCGGGTCCGTCTCGTTGCCGTCCACGATGCCGTTGCGGTTGACGTCCTCGTCACCGTCGCTGCAGGTGTCGCCGTCCGAATCCGGGGCGAGCGGGTTGGTGCCGGTGCGCGACTCCAGGCCGTCATCCAGGCCGTCGCCATCCGTGTCGCGCTTGCGCGGGTCCGTCTCACCGGGGCTCACCACGCCGTTGCGGTTGGCGTCCTCCGCACCGTCCGACAGGCCGTCACCATCCGAGTCGATGGCGTTCGGGTCCGTCTCGCCCGGGTCCCTCCGGCCGTTGCGGTTGAGGTCCTCCAGGCCATCCGGGATGCCGTCGCCGTCCGTGTCCGCCAACACCGGCGAGGTGCGCGTGGTCGTGTCCTGGTCACCGGGGAAGTTGCAGCGGGGGTCGGGGCTCGAGGTGCGGCCCACCTCCACGCCGTCGCGGATGCCGTCGCCATCCGTGTCGCGCAGGCCGGGGTTCGTCTTCGCGCCGCCGGGATAGATGGTCGCGAACTCCTCCGCGTCCGTCAGGCCGTCACAGTCGGAGTCCTTCGTCGAGTTGTCAGGGTCATCGATATCCGTGGGCACCAAACCCGGGTCTGGGTCCGGATCCGGAATCACGCCCGCGTCTTCTTCAATTGGGCCGGCATCCGTACCGCCGTCCCCGTTGCCGCCGGGGCCAGCATCGGTGTCCGGTTGTGGATTGGGGTCAGGGTCTTTCCCACCGCCGCAGCCAGTCAGCAACGACGCTGCCAGCAACGCGCAGGTGAAATACCGCATCAGGGAGTTGCGCATCGTCTTTGACTCCAATGACTCCGACTCCAAGTGGGGGGTGAGTCGAAGCAGACTTCCATAATAGAGAACAACGCGGGAGTTTCCGAGTACCTGTTCCCCTGGGGCAACTCTGAGTCGGGGTCTGGATGATCCCAGTCCAGTGACGTGGCTGGATTGCGCCCAGGCTGTTGGTAAACGGGGTTCGCGGGTTGAGAGGGGTCGGCTATCGTCGCGCCCGTGCCCGTCTTCGGTCTTGCGGCATTGTGGAATGGCTCGGCTCCCCCGGAGCGCGTGGCAGCCTGGGTGGAAGGGATTGGCGAGGTGCTCACCTCCGCGCAGTCACTCCAACTCGTGGTGGCCCTGCGCCCCGAGGAAGCAGGCATTGAATTGAAGGTGGAGGCGCCAGGCTATCCACGCTCCGCCGTGGAGCGGCTCGCGGAGGACGCGAAGCGCAGCGGCGGCACGTTCGTGGAGCTGTGGCGTCTGCCCAAGGCGGAGCGAGATGCTTTTCGCGCGGCGGCCTTCGGGGGCGGCACCACCTTCCGGGGAGACGAATGCTCCGCCGCGGCGCGGGTGCTTCAGCAGCACCTGACCACGCTGCCCGTCAGCAGCGTGCGTCCCGCGGGGCCCACCGTGGGTGGCGCCGCGGCCTCCGTGCCTCAACCGAGCCCGAAGCCCGTGGAGGCGCCCGCTCCCTCTCCCAGCAGCCCACATCACCAGGTGCTCGTCCGCCCGCCGGAGGGGCCTCAGCGTCGCGGTCGCCGCTTCGCCGTGAAGCTGGAAATGGAGTTCCGGACCGAGTTGGACTTCGTGCGTGAGCACGCCCTCAACATCTCCAACGGCGGCCTCTTCGTGCGCACCGCGCACCGGCCCCTGCCCGACAGCGTCGTCACCGTGGACGTGAAGCTGCCCAACGGCGAACGCCTGCAGGGCGACGCGGTGGTGGTCCACGTGGTGGACGACCCGTACACGGGCGGCGTGGGCCTGGCGTTCCTCAATGACGACGCCACCTTCTCCCAGACGCTGGACGACTACCTGGCGAGCCTCGCGGGTGGCGTGGGCTGAACGTGATGGAGAACGTGCGGGAAATCTGGCCTCGCGACCATGGCCGCTTCCAGCTGCTGTCCCGGCTGGGACGCGGCGGCATGGCGGAGGTGTTTCTCGCGCGGATGCAGCAGGGCCCACATGCCGGAGCGCAGGTGGCCCTCAAGCGCGTGCGTCCCGAGCGCCTGAGAGACGCGGAGGCCCACGAGCAGCTCCTGCACGAAGCCGAGCTCGCTCGCTGCCTGCGCCACCCGTACATCGTCGGCTTCGTGGAGTACGGCGAGCTGCCGGACGGTGGCTACCTGGCGCTGGAGCTGGTGGAAGGCCCCGACCTGGGCCGCGTGCTGGCGCGGTGCCGCCGCCGCCGCATCGAGCTGCCCATCGACATCTCCGTGCTCATCGTCCGGCAGGTGCTGGAGGCCCTGTCGCACGCGCACCATGCCGTCAGCACCACGGGCCGCCCCCTGGGCGTGGTGCACTGCGACGTGTCCCCGCACAACGTGCTGCTGTCCCGCACCGGTGAGGTGAAGCTGGCGGACTTCGGCGTGGCGCGCTCCCGCGCGGGCGCGGTGCAGGACATCCGGCGGCTGGGCAAGCAGCACTACCGCTCCCCGGAACTGCTCGCGGGCGACGTGTCCGTGGCGGTGGACCTGTGGGCGACGGCGGTGCTGCTCTACGAACTGCTGGCGCTGGAGTCGCCCTTCCCTTCCGGCCCGGAGGAGCAGGTGGAGTCCTCCATCCGCGGCGGCCGGGTGACTCCCGTGCGCATGCGTGTGCCCGGCGTCCCCGACGCGCTGGCGCTGGTGCTGGACCGCGCGCTGGCGCCCGTCCCTTCGCAGCGCTTCGGCTCCGCGGAGCAGTTCGCCCGGGCCCTGGCGCCGCTGAGCGATGACCGCGTGGCCACGCCCCTGGCCGTGGCCGCGGTGGTGCGCGGGCTGATGGAGACCTGAGCCCGCGAGGTGCCGCTACGCCACCTCCTGCTGTCCCATGGAAGGAGGCACCATGCCCGGGTCGCCCTCCACCACCAGCCGGCTGCGCCCGCCGCCCTGCTTCACCACGCGCACCTGCACGCCGATGCGCTCCGCCATGCCGCTGACGTGCGAGATGATGCCCACCTGCCGGCCCGTGGCCTGGAGCGCGTCCAGCGTGGCCAGGGCCACCTCCAGCGTCTCCGGGTCCAGCGTGCCGAAGCCCTCGTCGATGAAGAGCGTCTCCACTTGCGTCGTCTCCGACGAAAGGGACGCCAGCCCCAACGCGAGCGCCAGGGACACCAGGAAACTCTCACCGCCGGACAGGCTGGCCACGCTGCGGACCTCGTCGCCCATGTCCCCGTCCACGATTTGGAGGTCCAGGTCGTGTCCGGGAACGCGCATCAGCCGGTAGCGCCGCGCGAGCTCCCGCAAGTGCGCGTTGGCGTGCAGCAGCAAGGCGTCCAGCGTGAGGCTCTGGGCGAAGACCTTGAAGCGCTTGCCGTCGTGCGAGCCGATGAGGTCGCCCAGCACCTTCCACACCTCCGCCGCGCGGCGGCCCTCCTCCAGGGCCGCGGCCTCGGCGCCATGCCGCGCCCGCGCCGTGTCGTCGGCCACCAGGCGCGCGTGCAGCGCGGCCTCGGCATGACGACGGGCCTCGACCTCCGCGCGCAGCCGCTCGCATTCGGCGCCCGCGTCCTGCTCGGAGAGTGACGGAGGACCGGAGTCCTCGTGCCGCGCGCGACGCTCGCTTCGCTCCGCCAGCACGGCGGTCGCCTGGGCGAGCGCCTCGCGCAGGGCCGACAGTGCGCGAGCCTCTGCTTCGCGCCAGGCCGCGTCGAATGCCAGCAGCGTCCGCACGGCCTCCAGCGTGGTCCCATGCGCGGCGAGCAGCGTTGTCAGCGCGGCGCCTTCCGACTCACGCAGGGCCAGCGCCTCCGTCCTGGCGCGCACGGCATCCTCGGCACGCGCGGTGGCGACCTGCGCCGCCTGACGCGCCGCTTCCGCGCGCTCACGTGCCTGCTCGAAGGCCGACTCCGTGGCCTCCAGCCGTGCCTGGAGCTCGGCGCGGACCTCCACCGTGGGACGGCCGTGCAACAGGGCCGCGCGTGCGCGGGTCAGCTCGCCGCGCTCCTGCTCCTTGCGCACGGCGAAGGCCTGATGCTCCTCGGCGTGGCGGGTGCTCACCTCCACCAGCCCCTGCGCCCGGGCGCGATGACGCTGCTCCTCGGCCTCGCGCTCCTCCGCCTTCAGCCGGGCCTCCTCCTTCCCCTTCCACATCACCACCCGCTCTCCACACTTGCGGCGGAAGGTGGCCGGGTCCTCCTCCAGCTTCCGGTCCCAGCCCACGTCCGCGGTGAAGACGGGTGACACCTCCGCGAGCACCTGCCGCAACGTCTGCTCCGCGGTCTCGAGCCGGACATGGACGTCCTTGAGCACCGACTCCGCGCGCGACAGCGCCTCCTCCGCCCGGCGCAGCGACTCCGCCGCCACCTCGCGCCGAGTACGCTGCGTCTCCAGCGCCGCGCGGGCCTCGCGCGCGGTGCGGGCCAGTGACTCGGCGGCCTGCTCGTCGGCCTTCAGCGCCGCAAGCCGCTCCGCGACCTCGGCACGCGCCGCGTCGAGCCACGCGCCCGCCTTGGGCGAACCCCCTGCGGCCGGTGGCGACGCATCAGCGCCTCCGGCTCGCGCCGACGACCGCGCAGCCTCGGCTCCCCCGTCCGCACTGGACCTTCGAGCGCTGCCATCGGACTCCGGCACGGAGGTGGTACGGGAGGACACTTCCGCGCCCTCTTCCCGGATGGACTCCAGCCACGCGGTGTGCCCCTTCCGCCAGGCGTCACCGTGCGCCTCCGCGCGGGCCTCCGCGGACTGCCTGCGCGCCTCCGCCTGTCCGGTGCGCGCATTCGCCGCCGCGCGCCGAGCGCTCGCCGCTACCTCCGCCTGGGTGGCCGCGGTCCGCTCCGTCTCCAGCGTCTCCACGCGCGAAGCTGCTTCCGCGACCAGCCCATCGAGCGCGGACACCTCGCGCGCGTAGGGGTGCTCTTCCGCGCCACACAACGGGCACGCCTCACCGTCCTTCAGCAAGGTACGGTGGGACGCATAGCCCTGCGTCGCCTGCGCCACAGACAGTGAACGCTGCGCCTCCTTGAGCGCGGCTTCCCCCTGCGTCCGCCGAGTCTCCGCCGCGCGCGCTTCCGCCGTCGCGGCCTCGACCTCCGCCTTCGCCGCCTTCACCTCCGTGCCCGCCTCGCGAGCCTCGGCCTCATCCGCGACGAGCCCCTCGTGAGCCGTCTTCAAGCCCCGCACGGCCTCCTGCCGCGCCAACAGGCGTTCACGCTGCGCCCGCCGTTGCGCGCCCGTCTCCGTCCCCACGGCCGCCTCGGCATGCGTCGCCGCGGCCAGGGCCATCTCCTCCGCACGGACCGCGGCATCCCGCTCCCCCCGCCGAAGGCCCACCGTCTCGCGCAGTCCCTCCACCTCACCGAGCAGCCGTCCGGACTCCTCACCCGCCTTGCGCCGCTCGCCCTGCGCCCCCTCGTAGCGTTCCAGCTCGCGATGCCAGCGCGGCCACTCGCTCGTGAGCGCGACCCAGTGCGCCTTCTCCGTCAGCCAGTGCCTCGCGGCCTCCCCCTTGTCCCGTGCCTCGGCCTCGCGCACGAGCACGGCATCCAGCTCCGCCTTCGCCTCCGACAGCGCCGCCTGGGACTTCTCCGCCCGCGCCCGCGCCTCCCCCGCCTCCCGGGAGACACCGTCCAGCCGCGCATCCAGTCGCGCCGCCTCCTCCAGCGCGGGACGCGTCGCCACCTCCCGCTCCTGCGCCGCGGCGCGCGCGGTCTCCGCCTCCAGTTGCCCCACCCGCCGCGCCGAGACCTCCGACAGCGCCGCCTCCACCTCCGACGCCCGCGCCACCTGCGCCGCCTCCGCCTCCGCCCACCGGCGCTCCGCGGCCTCCGCCGCCGCCACCGGCCCCCGGAAGGCCTCTGCCTCGCGGACCGCCTCCAGCCGTGCCGCGCGCGGCGCCGCCTCCTCCAGGGCCGTCGTGGCCGCCTTCGCCTTTGCCTCCGCCGCGAGCTCCGCCTCCCGCAGCCCCGCCCGCGCGACATGCCACGCCGCCGCGCCCTCCGCGTCCTTGAGCAGCGCCTCCACCGCCTGACGCGCCCGGGACTCCTCACCGAGCGCAGCCGCAGCCGCCGCGCGCTCCGCCTCTGGCATCAGGGCAATCGCCGCCAATCCCTGCGCCCGCTTCGCCAGCGACTCCTGCTCCGCCTTGTTCTTCTCGTGCGCGGCCATGGACAAGCGGCTGTACACCTCCGTGCCCGTCATCCGCTCCAGCAGCTCCGCGCGCTCGCTGGCATCCGCCTTGAGGAAGGCCGCGAACTCGCCCTGCGCCAGCAGCGCCGAGCGACGGAACTGGTCGAACGACAACCCCAGCCGCTCCTGGATGGCGGCCAGCACCTCGCCCTTGGTGCGGCCCGTGAGCTGCCCGGTGACCACGTCCATCAACTGCATTTCCTGGGGCCGGAAGCGCCCCTCGGCGCGGTTTCGCGCGCGCCACACGGACCAGCGCGCCCGGTAGCGCCGCCCGTCCTTGCCCAGGAAGTCCACCTCCGCATAGCCCTCGCCCGCGCCCCGGCGCAGCATGCCGCGCACGTCGTAGGCGGACAGTCGCGCGTCCTCGTCCTCGTCCGCGCGGCCCACCGGCGCGCCGCCGCGTCCCCCCAGCCGGGGCGTGCGGTCGAACAGCGCCAGACACAGGGCATCCAGCAACGTACTCTTGCCCGCGCCCGTGGCGCCGGTAATCGCGAACAAGCCCAGCCGGTCCAACGGCGGCTGGTCCAGCTCCAGCGCGAAGTCCCCCGCGAAGCTCGTCAGGTTGGAACCGCGAATCGCGAGCACCTTCACGGCGACTCCTCCTGCACGTCGGTCAGCAACGTATGAAAGGCCTCCAGCAGCGCCAGTGCGGGTGGCTCCTCGAAGTCACGGGCGTAACGCGCGCGGAAGACATCCTCGGGCGTGCGTTCCTTCAGGGAGAGGCCCGGCTGCACCTCCGCCAACGCGCCTCCCGTCCCGGTATAGGCGGGCGTCAGCTTCACCAGCCGCGCCGCCTTCCCCTCCAGCACCTTCTCCACCTTCTGCCGCAGCGCGGGCTCCGGCCGGGGCAACGACACGCACACCTCCAGGTAGGGCCGCCGCCACTCCAGCGTGTCCGCGTCGTGCGCCGGCAAGCCCTCCAGTTGCGTCAGCACCGCGTCCAAGGGAGCAGCGTCCCGCGAAGGCACGCGCACCATGTCCGTGGTCCGGGGCACGGGCAGGGATTGCACCTCGCGCAGCGCGTCGCCTTCCAGCTCCACCAGCAGCACCTGATGCCGGTAGCCCGCCTCCGACAGCGACAGGGGCAACGGCGAGCCGCTGTAACGCACCCCCTCGCGTCCGCCCACCCGCTGGGCCTTGTGCAGATGCCCCAGCGCCGCGTAGGCCACGTCGTCCGGGAACAGGTCCACGGGCAGCGCGTGCTGGTTGCCGCCGAGAATCTTCCGCTCGCTCAACGCGGACAGCTCCGTGCCCGTCATGTAGCAATGCCCCATGGCCACCAGCGCCTGTCCCGCCTGACGCCTGCGCCGCGCCGCGGCCAGCACCTCCGCGTACACCGAGCGCACACCCTCCACCAGCCGGTCTCCCATGTCCCCGGGCACGGGCGGCAGGTCCGCGGGACGCAGGTACGGCACCGCCGCCACCCACGCACCCACCCGTCCCTTCGCGTCGTGCAGCGGCACCAGCAGCCGCTCCTGGTCCATGGCGCCTCGGGCCCGCGGCAGTCCGCCCACCACGTGCACGCCCAGCGCCGCGAACAGCGGGTCCGGCGCGTCCAGCCGCGCCGCGGAGTCGTGGTTGCCGCCAATCACCACCACGTCCAGCCGGGGCATCCGCCGCCGCGCCTTCGCGACGAACTGGTACCAGGCCGCCTGCGCCTCCGCGCTGGGGTTCGCCGTGTCGAAGATGTCTCCGGCCACCAGCAGCGCATCCACGGACTGCGCTTCCAGGGTCTCCAGCAGCCAGTCCAGGAAGGCCGCGTGCTCCGCATCCCGCGAGACGTCGTACAGCGTGTGTCCCAGGTGCCAGTCCGACGTGTGCAGCAGGCGCATCAGGCGTCCACCCTCCCTCTTTCCCGTGGCGCTCTGGCCAGCGGGCAGCCTCCAACAGAGGGGCTGCTCGCTCCAAGCGGCGGGCGCCTGCTCCCTTACTCCCTCACTCTGACATGTGCGCAAGTTCCTGTAATTCCAGGCCGTTCTGGAGAAGACGCCCCGCCACGTCCCCTCTGGAGGCCCTCACGCACGGAGGGGGTTGGCCAAGACGCTCCGAGCAGAGATGCTCGCGGGAATGACCGGGCTACAAATTGGCATCTTCGCCGGCATCCTCGGGGCGGGCGTCGGCGTCTCGAGCATCGTTGGCTACTTCCGCTGGCGCCGCTGGAAGAAGCAAATCCAGGCCTGGCAGGACTTCGCGACCACCCGTGGCTGGTCCTTCATGCCGACGCCTGGCAGGTTCATGTACTCCGCGGGGACCTTGAAGATGGAGGGCAGCTACGCCGGGCGTCCGCTCACCCTGGAGACCGAGTACCGCCACCAGGAGAAGGCGTACCGCATCGCCACCATCATCCGGCACGAGCTCGGCGACGACTTTCCGCGCGAGGTGGTCATCCGCCCCGAGGGGCTGGGCGACAAGTTCCTCAAGCTGTTCGGCGTACAGGACGAGCAAATTGGCGATGCCGGCCTCGACGCCATGCTGGACCTGAAGAACGTCACCCCTCAGGCCCGCGCCATCCTCCTCAGCGCGGGCATGCGGCGCCCCCTGCTGAACCTGGCCCGCGCCTTCGAGAGCTTCTCCATCGAGAACGGCGTCCTGTCGGCGGAGGTGACAGACGAAGTCCCATGCACCCCCATCGAGTTGTACGGCTTCCTGACGCCCGTGCGTGAGCTGGCCGACGCCGTGCAGGGCACGCGCGGCCATACCCAGTGGCGGTCGGAGGGCACTGGACAGGAAGGCACCCAGTCCTGAGGCTGGAGACCCTGCTGACACGCTGCGGGTCCCGCGCGTGCGGCATCCGCGCATGATGCGTTGCCGCCACTTCGGGAACGTCACCCTCGGGGACGAGCGGCGCAAGGCCGTGAAGCTCGGCATGCCCGACAGCGACGAAGCGCTGGAGTCCATGGTGACTCCAGCGCTTCTGCTCAAAGATGCCCTGCGCGAGGTGAAACAGGGCGGCGGGCGCAAGAGCGGCCAGGCGCGCTCAACTGCGACGCGACCGTCGCCGCTGGAGCACGAGCCACGCAAGCGAGCCCCAGGCCAACGGCGCCAGCGGCATCGTGTTGCAGTTGCAGCCGCCCGGCTCGTTGGGAGGCGGAAGCTCGGTGCCCGCGTCGGTTCCGGCGTCCGTCCCCGCATCCAACAGCGGCGACTCACAGGGGGCATCGCCCATGCACACCGTCGCCTCGGCGGAGCCCTGCTGCCCCGTCGAGTCCACCACGACGAAGCGGACGCGGTGCCAGCCCGGCGTCAGGCCCGTGGTGTCCCAGCGGCTGGGCTCGCCGCCGTAGTAGTAGGGGCTTTCGGTCCGCTCGTCGGTGTAGCGCAGCACGTCGTCCACGTAGAACTCCGCGTGCGTGCAGCCCACATCGTCCTGGCAGTCGCCGTAGAACTCCGCCGTGGTGCCGGACACGTGCTCACCATCTTCGGGGCGCGTGAGGATGGCGGTGGGCGGCGCGTCCGGGCTCACCGTGATGGTGAAGTCCTGCACGGCGTCCGGCGCGGCGCCGTTGCTCACGCGCACGGAGACCTCCACCGTGCCCGTCTCGGTGGGCTCCCAGGTGATGACACCGGTGGCGGCATCGATGCTCATGCCCGGCACCGTGCTCACCAGCGCATACGTGGGCGCAGGCCGTGCCGTCGCCTGCACTTCATACCGGTACGGACTGCCCACCACGGCTCGGGTCACCGGCGCGGAGAGGATGGCGGGCGGCAGGAGAGTCGTGTCCTGCTCGAAGGCCTCCACCTCACGTGCGTCCACGCCCGGGGCGGACACGGTGATGATGGCCGTGCCGTCCTCGGCGTCCGCGTCCGGCGCGGCGGCCAGGGTGACGTCCTTGGGCGTGTTCCAGTCGGAGGTGGTGAAGGTCAGCGTCGCCCCGGACTGGACGGTGAGGTCCTCGTCCCCGCGGGTGCGCACCACGGTCACCGTGACGTTGCGCAGGGGCCGCTGTGAGAGCGACACGCCGAAGGTCGCCGTCCCGCCCTCCACGACCGTCACCTGCGACTCGGTCAGCACCAGGCGCGGCGAGTTGTTGTCGATGGTGGTGGCCACCACCGCCACCTCCTGCAGCCCGTCCGCCACCACCATGAAGGTAGCGACCTCCGGCGTCTCGTCCTCGTCCACCGCCGCGCTGAGCGTCACCACCTGGGGCACGTTCCAGTTGGATGCGGTGAAGGTGAGTGCCGCGCCGCTGACGATGCTCAGGTCCTCGGAGCCGCCCAGCGCGCGGGAGACCCGCACGGAGACATCGAAGGCCGGCGCTTCGGCCAGGCGCACGGTGAAGGCAGCGCGTCCGCCCTCCTCGACGCGCGGCTGCAGCCCGGACACCACCAGTTTCTGTCCCGGCGTCTCGGGCGTGATGCGCCGCAGGACGCCGCCCGACGCGCCGATGGTGTAGAGCGCGCCGTCCGGGCCCACCGACATGTCCACCTGCGAGGTGAAGCCGGTGGCCCATTCATCCACCGTAGCCACCGAGTTGTCCTCTTCCAGGGTGACTCGCGTCAACTGACCGGTGTTGAAGTCCCCGAAGAAGAAGTTGTCCTGGTACGCCTCGTCGAACAGGGTCGCGTCGTAGAAGGTGCCACCGGTGATGGAGCCACCGAGCTCCTGCGTCGTGGCCGTTCCCCCGCTGCTCGCCGCGTCCGGCAGTGAAGGCTGCGACACGGTGAAGGTCGTGGGGGAAGGAACGCTGGCCACCAGCAACAGGCCATTGAAGCTCGCATCCTCCACACCGCTGAGCGTGAGCCGCTCACCCTTGCGGAAGCCATGGTTCCCGGCGGTGGTGAAGGTGGCCACCCCGCTGCTGCGTACGGCGCCACCCGCGGAGAGGCCGCGGGTATCGGAACCGTTGGTTCTGTACTTGACGACGGGAGTGATGAAGTCGTTGGTGCTGGGTTGGTTGTTCTCGTAGTCGCTGTAGCCGGCATGGCTTCGGCGGGTGACGACGAAGACCTGCTCGTAGTCGGTGCCCACGCTGTTCACCCACAACCGGCCCGTGGTGGGCTGGAAGGTGAAGGTGAAGGGATTGCGGAAGCCGCGCGCCCAGATGTACTCGTTGTTGGGCCCCACGCCGTCGTTGAAGGGGTTGTCGCTGTCGGGCGTGCCATCCGGGTTCGCGCGGCTCACCTTGGCCGCCATCGACGTCAGGTCCGCATTCACGCCCGTGCCGTTGCCCAGGTCGCCAATGGCCCAGTACAGCTTTCCGTCCGGGCCGAAGCCAATGGCACCGCCGACATTGTTCGCGCCCCGCGTGGGCAGCCGACTGACGACGACGGTGCGCGCCCTGCCCGTCCCTTCCACATCCGTGTAGCGGACAATCTGCTGCTCCGACGCGGAGACGGTGACGAAGAAATAAACGTAGCGGTTGACCACGTAGTTCGGGTCGAAAGCGATACCGAGGAGGCCGCACTCGCTGCCGGTGTAGACGGAATCCTCCGTCGCGAACACCTGCGTCACCAGCGTGCTGTTCCCTGGCTGTGTTTCAGGCTGGCCGTCCTTCAGCGACACCACCCGGATTTCGCCCGTCTTGAGGGTGATGAACAAGCGGCCTGAACCGTCCGGCGCCCATGCCATCCCCGTGGCCTGCGTGAGGGTATTGGAGATGAAGGGCATCTCCACGAAGCCGGAGGGCACCGCGGCCCAGGCGGGCGAAGACAGCCCTAACAACCCAAGTAACATCAAAGTAGAGCGCATGTATGTTGAGGATAGCGCAATGTCCCCCTCAGCACGCATGAGACGTACGCGAGGACTCACCCATCCTGTATTGGATTGTGTCAGTGTTTCAGCCCCCCATTATTTGCACCAGGGTGGGCTTGACCGTGGCCAGGCGCGAGCGCGGGGGCACTCAGCCCGTCTTCGCCAACGTCTGCTCGAACAGCGCGCGAACCTGCGTGGCCAACGCCTGTGAGTCCGGACTGAAGGACTCGGGCGGCAGCGCGGGAAGCACGCGCACGCGGATGGAGGCGGTGGGACTCATCCAGGGGCCGTCTCCATCCAGCAGCCCTGGCGTGCCCTCCACCACCACGGGCACCACCGGCACATGCTCCTCCAGCGCGAGCTGGAAGGCGCCCCGCTTGAAGGGCAGCAACTGCCCGCCCTTGGAGTACGTCCCCTCCGGGAAGATGAGCACCGGCATGCCACGACGAAGCCAGCGCCGGCACGGATCCAGGAGCTGGTTCATGGCGGTGGACGAGCCCCGGACAATGGGCACGTAGGCCAGCAGCGTCATCATCCACCCCACCAGGGGCAGCGAGAACAGCGACGCCTTCGCCACGAACTTGTAGGGACGGAACAGGCCCATGACGGCGAGGATGTCCGCCGCGGACTGGTGGTTGACCACCATCACACAGGGCCCGGGCGGAATGAGCTCACGGCCTTCGATTCGCGTGCGCCAGCCTGGGGACGCGTGCAGCCACAGGCCATAGCACCAACGACAGACCAATGAGTGCAAGAGCCGCCGGTCCCGGTCGAACGGGTACGTGACGATGAGCAGCAGCGCGCCCAGGGTGAACAGCACCGGGGCGGTGAGCAGGAAGACGACCCAGAACCAGAGCGTGACGGCGTACTTCATGGCGAGGCCCCAGGCATACCACCTTCGGGCCCATCCCACGCTCCCCTCCTGACGGCCCCGCACTCCCACGGCCGCGCCCCTCCCATCCAGCCGACCGGCCTGGGGGCGTCATGGAGATTGGCCCCAAGGGCAATCCGCCGTTCCTTGTCCGTGGACCTGCCGCTGCCATAAAGACGGGAGCGCCCCCATGCGCCCCATCACCCCCGCGCTCCGAGCCGCCCGACTCGCCCACACATTCCTCCTCTTCAGCCAGCTGCGCACGGCGCGGTTGCTGCTGGAGCTGAACGGTCAGCAACCGCTCGAGGTCCAGCGCAGGCTGTTTGGCTATGACCTGACATTGAAGGCCCACCGCAGCACGACGCACATGCTGCTGTACCTGCAGGGCGACGACTTCCTGTCGGACCTCCCGCTCATCGCCCCCCATCTGCGGCCGGGCATGGTGGCCTTCGACGTGGGAGCCAACATCGGCTACCTGTCCATGTACCTGCGCAGCCGCATCGGCCCGCTGGGACAGCTCTTCAGCTTCGAGCCCGAGCCGGAGAACTACGCGGAGCTGGACGCCAACTTCCGGAACAACCACCTGCGCAACTGCCAGGCCATCCAGACGGCGGTGGGCTCGCAGGAAGGCGTCATCACCTTCGCCACGGGCCTCAACGGACACGTTCCCGTAGAGGGCGCGGAGGGAATCAGCGTCCCGGTTGTCACCGTGGACGGCTTCGTCCAGAAGCAGGGCCTGTCACACGTGGACTTCGTGAAGGTCGACGTGGAGGGCTTCGAGCTGGACGTGCTGGCTGGCATGCGGGCCACGCTCGAACGTCCGGACAAGCCCATCCTCTACATCAAGGTCCACGGACGGGGTGAGTATGCGCGAGCCGACCCTCGCCGCGTCTGCGAGGTGCTCGAAGGTCACTACAAGAACATCCGCGCCTACCTGCCCCCCGACGACTTCAAGGCGAAGCGGAGCCACCTGCGCCGGCTGTGGGGTCGGGTGTCGCCTTTCGATGACATTGAACAGGCGTGCCGTGTCGACCTGCGCGAAGTGAAGCAGCACGACACCCAACGGTACCAGTTGCTCTGCCTGCCTTGAAGGGCGCGGAGCAGGCACGCTCCGCAACGTCGGACCGGCGTCACTGCCCGCACTCTCCCTTGCCCGGTGGTTGCTCGGAAGGCGTAAGGTGCCTGCCGGACCGAACCCGGAGGGAGGCAGCGAATGGACGCGCATCAGGGCCTGCACATCGAGACCCATCCCCGAGAAGGAGACCCGCTGGTTCGCGCCCGGCGGCCCGACCCGTGCGCGCTGGTGTTGTTCGGCGCCACCGGAGACCTGGCCCAGCGCAAGCTGTTCCCGGCCCTCTTCGAGTTGGCGCGAGCCCACCTGCTGCCGAAGAACTTCGCCGTCGTCGCCTTCAGCCGCTCCGAAGGAGACAGCGAGGCCTTCCGCGAGCATGTGAAGGCGTCCCTGCTGAAGTTCGCCCGCACCCAGCCCCTGGACGAGGCCGTCTGGAACGACTTCGCCCCGCGCCTGGAGCTCATCTCCGGCGGCTATGACGACCCGAAGTCCTTCGTGCGCCTGCGCGAGGAGCTCGACCGGGTCGCCCAGAAGTTCGGCACCCAGGGCAACCAGTTCTATTACCTGGCCACTCCGGCCTCCACCTTCCCCCAAATCCTCCAGGGCCTGTCGGAGTCGGGGCTGCTGAAGCGCCAGGAACAGGCCGACCCGCGCCCGTGGCAGCGGCTCATCATCGAGAAGCCCTTCGGCCACGATTTGGAGAGCGCCCGCGCGCTCAACCGTGAGCTGGCGGCGGTGCTGGACGAGCGGCAGATATTCCGCATCGACCACTACCTGGGCAAGGAGACGGTCCAGAACATCCTCGTCTTCCGCTTCGCCAATGCCATCTTCGAGCCGCTGTGGAACCGGCAGCACATCGACCACGTGGAAATCACCGCGGCGGAGACGCTGGGGGTGGAGGGGCGCGGCGGCTTCTACGACGAGACGGGCGTCATCCGGGACATGGTGCAGAACCACCTGCTCCAGGTGCTCGCGCTGTGTGCAATGGAACCGCCCGTGTCCTTCGGCGCCGAGGACATCCGCGACGAAAAGACCAAGGTCTTCCGCGCGCTGCGCCCGCTGGAGGGCCGCGAGGTGTCCCGCGCGGTGGTGGCCGGCCAGTACGAGGGTTACCTCCAGGAGAAGGGCGTGAAGGCCGGCTCGCGCACGCCGACCTATGTCGCCATGAAGATGAACATCGACAACTGGCGCTGGGCGGGCGTGCCCTTCTATCTGCGCGCGGGCAAGAAGCTGAAGCGGCGCGTGACGGAGGTGTCCATCCACTTCAAATCGGTGCCCATCAGCCTCTTCTCCGGGGAAGGCGCCACCTGCCAGCGGCTGCAGCCCAACGTGCTCACGCTGCGCATCCAGCCCCAGGAAGGCATCGCGCTCTCCTTCGAATCCAAGGTGCCGGGCGAGGATGTCAACATCGCGGGCGTCACCATGGACTTCAACTATCAGGAGACCTTCCAGCGGCCGGTCCCCGAGGCCTACGAGCGCCTGCTGCTGGACTGCATGCGCGGCAACGCCACCCTCTACGCGCGGCAGGACAGCGTGGAGCAGGCGTGGACCTTCGTGACGCCCATCCTCCAAGCCCTGGAGTCCGGCGAGGGCGGACCGGCGCACGGCTACCCCGGTGGCAGCGCGGGCCCGGATGCCGCGGCCGCGCTGCTGGCCCGCGATGGCCGCCGGTGGACCGGCCTATGAGCGCCACGCGCACGCACGTCGTGCCCACCGAGTCCCTGCCCCGGGAAGCCGCGACGTGGATGGCGCGCGCGCTCCAGGACACGCTCGCCACCCAGCGTCGCGTCAGCCTGGCCCTGTCGGGCGGCAGCACGCCGGGGCCCGCGTACCGGGCGCTGGCGGCGCAGGTACTTCCCTGGGAGCGCGTGGACGTCTACTTCGTGGACGAGCGCTTCGTGCCGCCCGACCACGCGGACAGCAACTACCGGATGGTGGAGGACACACTGCTGCGTCCTCTTCGGCTGTCGCCGTCGCAGGTGTTCCGCATGGAGGGTGAGCGCGAGGACCGGGACGCCGCCGCGAAGGACTACGCGGCGAAGCTGCCTGCTTCCCTGGACGTGGTGCTGCTGGGCATGGGGGAGGACGGGCACACGGCCAGCCTCTTCCCCGGCCACCCCGCGCTGGAGGAATCCGAGCAGCGCGTCCTGGCGGTGGTGGGGCCCAAGCCGCCGCCCTGGCGGATGACGTTGACGCTGCCGGTATTGCGGTCCGCGCGGCACGTGCTGACCCTCGTATCGGGGGCGGGCAAGCAGGACACGGTGCGCCGGGCGCTGGCGGGGGACCTGAGCCTCCCCGCCGCCCGGGTGACGAATTCGGAGTGGATGCTGGACCCCGCCGCCGCCGGGCGGTGAGGGCTCCCAGTCGCGAACCTTCCAGGAGGAACCAACGATGAGTGAGTCAGCGGGCGCGCAGTTCGGCGTGGCGGGAATGGGCGTCATGGGGGCGAGCCTCGCCCTCAACATCGCGGACCACGGCTTCCGGGTGGCCGTGTGGGACAGGCATGCGGAGCGCATCGATGAGATGCACCGCAAACACGGACACCCCGAGGTCTGGGGCACCGAGTCGCTGGAGGCCTTCGTTCAGCGACTGGAGCGCCCGCGCAAGGTGCTGCTGATGGTGACGGCGGGCGCGGCGGTGGACTCCATGCTGGAGCGCCTGCTGCCGCTGATGGCGGAAGGCGACGTCATCATGGACGCCGGCAACTCGTGGTTCCTGGACACGCGCCGCCGCGAGGAGCAGTGCAAGGCCAAGGGCATCCACTTCCTGGGCGTCGGCGTGTCCGGCGGCGAGGAGGGCGCGCGCAACGGCCCCTCCATCATGCCGGGCGGTGCTCCCTCGGCGTACGAGCTGGTGCGTCCGGTATTCGAAGCCATCGCCGCGAATACGGACATGGGGCCGTGTGTCACCTACGTGGGGGCGGACGGTGCCGGGCACTTCGTGAAGATGGTGCACAACGGCATCGAGTACGCGGACATGCAGTTGCTCGCGGAAACGTACGACGTGCTGCGCCGCGGGCTCGGGCTGGACGCGGACGCGTTGGCGGACCTGCTGTCCCAGTGGGACCACGGCATCGCCGGCTCGTTCCTGCTGGAGACCACCATCAAGGTGCTGCGCCAGAAGGACCCGGAGACGGGCAAGCCGCTGGTGGACCTGGTGTTGGACAAGGCGGGCCAGAAGGGCACCGGCAAGTGGACGGTGCAGGTGGCGCTGGATTTGGGCGTCCCGATTCCCTCCATCGCCGCGTCACTGGACGCACGCATCCTGTCCTCCATGAAGGACGAACGCGTGGCCGCCGCGCCGAAGCTGAACGGCCCGGTGGGGCAGCTCAGCAAGGAGGAGCGAGCGCAACTGGCGGCGTGGACGCACGACGCGCTCTACGCGGCACGGGTGGTGACGTATGCGCAGGGCATGCGGCTCATCCAGGCGGCGTCCCAGGAGTATCAGTGGAACATCAGCCTGGCGGAGCTGGCGCGCATCTGGCGGGGGGGCTGCATCATCCGCGCGAAGCTGCTCACGCCGCTGCGTGAGGCCTTCCAGCAGCAGCCGACGCTGCCCAACCTGATGGTGTCCGACGCCTTCGCGCCGGTGCTGGAGCGCATGGCCCCCGCGTGGCGGCAGGTGGTGGGCGTGGCCACGCGCGTGGGCATCCCCGTGCCGGTGTTCAGCTCCTCGCTGGCGTACCTGGACAGCTACCGCACCGCGGAGCTGCCGCAGAACCTCACCCAGGCACAGCGTGACGCCTTCGGCGCGCACACGTATCAGCGCAAGGACAGACCGGAAGCGGGCTTCGTCCACACGGAGTGGGGCAAGTAGCACGGGGCCTGCTTGACCCGGGCGTTCACCCGAACGCCCGGGCCGCGAACACGGCAATTCCTGCTCATCGAATGCCCTGGCGCGCAGGACCTGAAAGCATTAGCGCACTGCACCTTTCACAGACATCGAGCATCAGGCATCTTTGAGGCTCTCTTTCCGGAGCCTCGACCATGACGCTGGATGCCGGAGCGAACCTGCTACATGCGGTACGTGAGTTGGCCCCTGCCCTCTCCGCTCGCAGTGGGGAGATTGAGCAGGCACGGCAGCTCCCCTTGGACCTCATCGCCACGCTGAAGGACATCGGCGTCTACCGGATGCTTGTCCCTCGCAGCCATGGCGGGCTGGAGCTGAATCTTGTCACCGGGCTGGACGTCCTCTCCGAGCTGGCCCGCGCGGACGCCTCCACCGCCTGGACGATGATGATAGCCACGGAGAGCCCCCAACTCTTCGCCCTCCTCCTCCGCGAGGAGTTCGATGCCGTCTACGCCGCCGGGCCCAATGCCACCGTGGGCGGCGCCTTCAATGCCCAGGGCAAGGCCGTGCAGGTGGACGGCGGCTACCGCGTCACCGGCCACTGGAACTTCGCCACCGGCTGCCGCCAGAGTGAATGGCTGTTCGGCAACTGTGTCGTCCTTGGCCCAGACGGCACGCCCCGCGCTGGCCCCGCCGAGGGCATGCCCGAGACGCGCGCCATGCTGCTCCCCGCCAGCGAGGTCCGCATCATCGAGCACTGGGACGTGCTCGGCCTGCGCGGCACCGGCAGCCACGACATCGCCATCGACGCCTTCGTCCCCCAGCAACGCACCTTCGACATCTTCACCGGCCAGCCCTCCGTGCCGGGCGCCAACTTCGTGGTGCCGGTGCTGCACTACGCCATGCACATCGGCGCGGTGGCGGTGGGCATCGCCCAGGGCGCGGTGGACGACCTGCTCACCCTGGCCCGCTCGGGCAAGCGCCGGCTGTATGCGCGCACCTCGCTCGTGGACTCCCCTGTGTTCCGCAACCGGCTGGGCCGCGCGGAGACGGGCGCCCGCGCCGCTCACGACGCCCTCCGCCGCATGGGCGAGGTGTTCTGGGACGCCTGCCAGCAGTCCCCGATGAAGGCCTTCGCCCTCGCGCCGCAGGTGTCCGCCACCCTGACGTGGGCCGTGGAGACAGCCGCCGAGGTCGTGACGGCCTGCTACCACGCGGGCGGCGCCACGTCCGTGCGCGATGGCGCATCACTCCAGCGCCGTTTCCGCGACATCCACACCCTCACCCAGCACGCGGCCGTGGCGGAGGGCTGGTTCACCCAGGAAGGCAGCGCGCTCCTGGGCTTCCCCGTCCTCTTCGAAGCCTGACGGCGCGCCCGCTACGTCCGCGTGGTGCGCAGCTCCGCGCGGCGAATCTTCCCGCTCACCGTCTTGGGCAGCTCGGTGACGAACTCGATTTCGCGCGGGTACTTGTAGGGCGCCGTCGTCCGCTTCACGTGCTCCTGCAACGCCTGCGCGAGCACCGGGGATGCCGTATGCCCCGGCGCCAGCACCACGAAGGCCTTCACCCGCTGGCCAATCTTCTCGTCCGGCACACCGATGACGGCCGACTCCGCCACTGCGTCGTGCTCCAGCAGCGCGGACTCCACCTCGAAGGGCCCCACGCGGTAGCCCGACGTCTTGATGACGTCATCCGCGCGTCCCACGAACCAGAAGTAGCCGTCCGCGTCGCGCACGGCCCGGTCTCCCGTCACGTACCAGTCACCACGCCGGCACGCCGCGTTGGCCGCGTCGTCCCCGAGATAGCCCTGGAACAACCCCACGGGCCGCTCGGGCGCCACGCGCACCGCGATGTCCCCCTCTTGCCCGTCCGCCACCTCCTGGCCCTGGTCGTCGATGACGCTCACCGTGAAGCCCGGGGACGGCTTGCCCATGGAACCCACGCGCGGCGCCATGGAGGGGAACATGCCCACAATCATCACCGTCTCCGTCTGCCCGTAGCCCTCATGGATGTGCAGCCCGGTGGCATCCTTCCACGTGTCGATGACTTCCGGATTGAGCGGCTCGCCCGCGCTCACCGTGTGCCGCAGCGAGGACAGGTCGAAGGCCTTCAAGTCCTGGAGCACCAGCGCCCGCCACGCGGTGGGCGGCGCGCAGAAGGTGGTGACCTTCTGCGTCTCCAGCACCTTCAGCAGCTTCGCGGGCTCGAAGCGGCCACGGAAGTCATAGACGACGTTGCACGCGCCCTGACTCCACGGGCCGAAGAGCTTGCCCCACGCGCACTTGGCCCAGCCGGTGTCGCTGAGCGTCAGGTGCCGGTCCTCCGGCGTCAGGTCCAGCCAGTAGCGGCCGGTAATCACGTGCCCCTGCCCGTAGCTGGCCTGCGTGTGCAGCACCATCTTCGGCATGCCCGTGGTGCCGGACGTGAAGTAGATGAGCAGCGGCGCATCCGCGCGCGTGGGCTCGAAGGCCGCGCCCGCGTTCGCCTCCGCGACGCCGGACACGTAGCGCCCCCACGGAGACGGCGCGCCCTCGCCCACCGACACCCAGGTGCGGACCTTGCCGGCCGTCCCCACCAGGCCGTCGAAGCGCTCCAGGCAGCTCACGTCCGCAATCACCGCCTGGGCCTCCGCCACCTCCAACCGGTAACGGATGTCCTTCGGCGTGAGCATGGGCGTGCCCGGCATGAAGACGATGCCCACGCGAATGCAGCCCAGCACCAGGAACCACCACTCCGGCACGCGCGGCATCATAATGAAGACCCGGTCCCCCCGGCGAAGCCCCTGCTCCGTCAGGAAGCGGGCCGCGTGCAGCGAGCGCCGCCGCAAGTCCTCCCACGTGAAGCGCCGCGCCTGCCCGGCTTCGTCGGACCACAGCAGGGCCAGCGCCTCCGGGCGCTCGGCGGCGTGCCGGTCGATGACGTCGGCCGCGAAGTTGAAGTGCTCGGGCCGCTCCCAGCGAAAGTCCCGGCGGGTGGCCTCGTAGTCCTTCATGTTCCGAGGGGGTGACAGGGGCATGGTGGCCGACTCCTGGGCGGAAGAAACCAACCGTCAGAGCCTGCCACGACACGCCAGGGACGTCCTTCACGAGTCCCGCGTTCGCCCGGTCCCGGACACGCGCCTGCACGAAGCCCACAAAAGCAAGAGGCCGGCCCTGTCACAGGCCGGCCTCCGCGTGACGTCATTCGAAGCGAGCGCTCAGTTGATTTCAGCGCACGGGAAGAGCGTGTTGTACGCACCACACGTGCGGAGCGTGGCCAGCAGCAGGTGCTCGGCGTTGGCGGCGCGGCCGGACGCCTCCTCGCTCCGGGCCCGCTCACGCTCGGCCAGCAGGTTGAGCCACGGGTCCCTGGAGCCATGGGCGTAGCGCTGCAGGGCCTTGAGCGACTCCGCATCCCGGGCGGCCTCGCCCGTGTGGAGCAGCGCGCCGACGTACAGGTCCGTCTCCTGGGAGACGCGCAGTCGCTCCAGCAGTCCGGGAACCAGCGCCCCCTCCTTCACCAGCTGCGCATAGTCCTCCGCCAGCGGAGCACGCACCTTGAAGTCGCGGGATGCCGCATCCCGGACGTAGTCCTGGAGCACCGTGCCTTCACCCAGCCGATCCAACGCCGAGGCGAGCGGCAACAGTGCGGCCACCGCGTCCACCGAAGTGGCCGTACGCACCGCTTCATAGAGGGCCGCACGCGTCACCGCGGGATGCTGCCGCACCAGGTACGCCGCATCCGCCGTCTTCTCGGTGAGCTGCGTCCACGTCTCCCGCACCTGGCGCTTCCACCTCGCGGCCTCTGCGTCACGCAGCGCACGCATCTCGTCCGCGCGCTTCTCCGCGGCCACCGTCCAGCCCGCCGCCTGGCCCGGCAGCGAGGCGACGTCGCGGAACGATGTCTCCGCCTGCTTCAGCAGGCCCAGTCCCCGCAGCGCCAGCCCCCGGTTCCACAGCGCCTGCGCATGCCGCGGCTCCTGGCGCAGCGCTCCGCCGAGCAGGTTCAGCGCTTCCTCCCACCGCTGACCGCTGAGGGCCACCACCGCGCGGTCATTGTCCCGGTCCGCCGAGGCCGGTGCCCGTGCCAGGAAGGACTCCGCCTGCTGCCAGTCCCCGCGCAGCGCATAGGCGGCGGCGATGCCTCGGAAGTCCTGCTGCTCCTCCAGCTCCGCCAGGGGCCGCAGCGGCAGCGGGTTCGCGGCGCCGGACGTGCCGCGCATCGGCTCGTAGGGCCGGAAGCGGTCCGCCATCGGGTGGCTGAGCCGCGCCTCCAAGGTCCGCACGTCCGCGCCCGCCAGCCACACGTCGGTGGGGGCCTCTGGCTGCGTCTGGAGACGGAACACACCCACCGCCGCCAAACCCGCCGCCAACGCCACCGGCACCACCGTGCGAGACATCCGCTGCATCCACGGCCGCAGCGGCGTCACCTTCGCGGGCGGCGGCTCGGCGACGCTGGCACTCCCCCCCAGGGCGCGGGAGGCCAGCAGCTCCAACTGAAGCAGCTCCCTCAGCCCCGCCTCGCATTCAGGGCAGCGCCCCAGGTGCTGGCGGAAGACCTCCGCGTCGGGAGCGGACAGCTCTCCGTCCACGAAGAGGTTCAGATTGGTGCATGGCGTCGTCATGAGCTCGTGGCCCCCTGCTCCCGGGCTACCGCCACCTGGGGCAGCAGCAGTTCCTTCAAATCCCTACGGGCCAGGGTGAGCCAACTGCCCACGGTGCCCACGGGAACATTGAAATGCTCGGCGATGGCGTTGTAGCGCTTGCCCTCCGCGTGCAGGCGGTAGGCGTCACGCAGGTGCGGCTTCAACCGCTCGATGGCCTTCTGGAAGGCGTCGGTGCTCACCAGCGCCCAGTTCTCCTGGGTCTCCTCCGGCGACACCGCCAAATCCTGGACCAGCGCCAGGTGTGGCATCCCCCGGGACTCCGTCCGCTGGCGGCGGCAGTAGTCCAGGAAGCGGTTCGTCATCGTCGTACACAGCCACGCAGCCGCCGCGGAGTCCGTCCGGTCCTTCAGATGCTCGAACTCCGGCATCGCCCGCTCGAAGGTCTCCTGGACGAGGTCGTCCGGCTCCAGGCTGGAGCGGGCACACAACCGGCGGGCCAGCCCCAGAAGGCTGGGCCGATGCTGACGGATGAACGCTTCGAAGCGCCTCCGGTCCCGGTTGAAGAGGTTGGACATGCAGCCCCACTCACATGCGCGCCTGCGCGTTACCCAGTCAAAGACGCGCAGCGGTCCAATCCTTGAGAAGAAAAAAAAGAAGGACCCGGACAGAAAAATGCCCGGGAGGGTGAAAAACCCTGCCCGGGCCTGGAGATCAGCGGACCTGGCTGGCGTTCGGATGCTCCGGCCCGACCAGGGGAGGAACCGCCGGCGACGGCAGCGGGAGCCGCTTGCGCGGGGCGACGCTGGCCGTGTCGCAGTTGACGTAGGTGTTCTTGACATGGGCTTCACCGGACTCGGAATCCAAGCTACCGGCCATAAGGGATTCGACGGGCGTCATGAGCGCTCGCACCTCGCGATTGGGGATGGTCTGAAAGCTAGACATGGATGATACGGCAACACGTACAGTCCTTATCATGACACGCGCCAACCCCGCGCATCTGACGGGGCAACTCGCGACATGGAATTCACGGAGTTCTGAATGAGCAGGGAAGACTCGCGCCTGGCATTGGAGTGGCACACCTGGCTGGCGGAAAACCTCGCCCTGGGCGTGAGCGCGGAGGACGCGCAGCGGGTGCTCGTGGATGCGGGCGTGGAGGCTTCGCTGGCGCAGCGGGAGATTGCCACGGCACAGGCGCACCCCTACGTGGTGGCGGCGCGGCGGATTGGCCGGCGCTACGAGTGGCTGGAGGCGCTGGCGGACCTCTACGCGGAGCTGCACCGCCAGTCCGGCGCGGTGACGCTGGAGAAGCGCCGAGGGGTGAGCCCGGAGGAGTTCTTCACCCGCTACTACTTCGGTCACCGGCCGGTGGTGCTGCAAGGCTTCATGGAGGACTGGCCGGCGATGCGCCGCTGGTCGCTCGCGGACTTCCGGGAGCGCTTCGGAGACGTGGAGGTGGAAATCATGTCCGGGCGCGACGCCAACCCGGACCATGCCTCGCAGCCCGACAAACACCGCCAGGTGGTGAAGCTGCGCGACTACGTCCAGCGGGTGGAGACGGGCGGCGAGTCGAATGACTTCTACATGGTGCCGCGCAACGAGAACTGGAAGCGCGACGGACTGGCCCGGCTGCGCGAGGACATCCGCGCGCCCGCCGGCATCATCGACCCGGAGCTGCGTCCGGACATGACGACGCTGCTGCTGGGACCGCCGGGCACCGTCACCCCGCTCCACCACGACAACATGAACGTGCTGCTGGGCCAGGTGATGGGCCGCAAGCATGTGCGGCTGGTGCCGTCCTTCCAGCGCCACCTCGTCTACCCGCGCCATGGCACCTTCAGCTCCGTGGACGCGGCGAGCCCGGACGCGGCGCGCTTCCCGCTCTACGGCGAGGCCACCGTCCTGGAGGGCGTGGTGGAGCCGGGCGAGCTGCTCTTCCTGCCCGTGGGGTGGTGGCACTGGGTGCGCGCACTGGACGTGAGCGCCACTGTCACGTTCCATCATTTCCAGCTCCCGGGAGGCAACACGCACCTGAGGACTCCGCAGTAGACGGCCGCACCGCGCGGCCGCCTGCGCTCAATATGACTCCACGAGGATGACGTGCCGGGTCCACCCGGCACGGCTGTCCCGCTCCAACCAGCGCTGACGCTCGTCCCGCAGCGCCACCGCCGGCGCGGCCCCTTCGCGAATGCGGCGCCGGACCCCATCGAAGAAGCGGCCGGCGGCATCCGGGATGTCCACCGTGGAGGCCAGCACCGCCCGTGCGCCCGCATCGATGAACGCCGCGGGCAGGCTGAAGGGCTCGTGGCTGGTGGTGGTGCTCGCCGCGCGTCCGGCGCTGCACGCCGCCAGGAACACCATGGGCGCCCCCGTGAGCGTCTGCTGCCGCACCACGTCCGCGGTGAGCGCGTAGCGGCCGCTCGTCTCCGGGGACAGCACCACCAGCGACGCATCCGAGAGCGCCGGGTCCATGATGCCGTGGGCGTGGATTTCGATTTCGGTGGCGTCCCGCATGTCCGCCAGCACGCGCGCGGGCGTGGCGTCCGAGCCGGACAGCACCTGCAGCGGCACCGCCTCCGGCTCCTGCGAGGGCAACCACTGCGGCAGCCGCGGCAGTTGGAGCAGCGCGGGCGCATCCACGCTGGAGACGACGAGCCGCCGGGCCGTGGGCGTGGTGCGCGGCTGGGCCGTGCGGCCGAGCCGGAAGCTCCAGGGCACCTCCGGCGGCAACAGGTCCGTGTGGCCGAAGACGGGCGGCCAGGCAAGCACGTCCACGCGCTCGCAGCCACGCAACACCTCACGCAGCCGATCCGGCACCAGCCGCGAGGTGTCCGCGCGGATGAATGGCCCCTGCCGGTCCGTCTCGTAGTGGCCCAGCACCTGGCCTTGCGTCCCGCGCGCCACCAGCACCGTGCGCTCGCCATGCACCGCCGCCGCAAGGGCGCAGCGCTGGGGCACGGGCGTGCCAAGCTGCGCGGCCATCAACTCCAACGCCTGGGTGTACTCGCCCGCCTTGCCCGCGTCCGTGACGAGCGACGAATAGCTCAGCGCCCAGGCCTCGCGCGCCAGTGAATCTCCCCGAGGCAATGCCTCCGCCTCGGTGATGGTCTGCCGCAGCAGCGCCAGCCCCCGGGCTCTGTCGGAATCCAGCAGGAAGCGGCCCTCCACGTAACGGGCATACACCGCGTCGCTGGGCATGGGGTTGCTGTGGTTGGCCCACGTGAGGGCCTGCCGCAGCAACGCCTCGTCCCCTGGCTTCGGCCGGGTGCGCGACAGCTCCGCGAGGTTGACGGCGAACAGCAGGCTCAGCGGCTCGTTCTTGCAGGCGGCGTTCGCGTCCACCTCGCGGCGCGCGTCGTCCATGCGGTTGTCCAGGTAGTACGTGTGGGCCAGGTTCTCCCGGGGCCAGACGCAGTTGACGTGCCCGCGGGCGGACCACTCCTCCACATAGGCACGCGAGCTGGCGAAGTCCCCGCGTGAGCGGGTGATGGCGGCCAGCGCCTCCAGGGCGGTGAACTCCATGTCCCATTCCCGGAGCTGGCGCGCCCAGGCCCAGGCGGTGCGGGCATGCTGCTCGCCCTCGGTGAGGCGCTGGAGGTCGGCGTAGAGGATGCTCAGGCGCAGCTCCAGGTCCACGCAGCGCGTGGACAGACCGCCCTCGCGGCAGCGCTGGAGCGCGTTGAAGATGCGCTGCTCGGCCTTCCACCACTGGCCCTCGGCCGTCTCGCGGATGGCCTCCTCACGCTCGATGTAGAGGTTGAACCAGGGGTCGTTCTGGCGCTTCGCCCGCTCCACCACCTGCGAAAACATGCGGCGCGTGGCCCGCGTGTGCTGGGCCGTGCCCAGGAAGAGGTCGTCCTCTCCCGACGCCAGCACCCGCTCCAGCAGCTTGTCCGGCTGGTTCAGCTTGCCGCGCACCAGCGACGCGTACTCGCGCGACAGCACGCCGCGGCGCGTGAAGTTCCGGCCGCTCACCCGCTTGACGTAGTCCGTCAGCGCGGAGCCTCCGTGGCCGCGGTCCAACTCCTGCGCCAGGGGCAGCAGGGCCAGGACGCGCTCCTTCGACGGCGCCGCGCGGACCACTTCATAGAAGGCCTGCCGGACGATGCCCGGGTCCTTGCGGGCCGCCTCCAGCGGAAGAGGCGCCTGAGGGTCATCCACCAGCGCCAGCGTGGCCTCGCGCGCTTCCTTCCACCGGCGGGCGCGCTCCATCGTGGCGTCGCGTTGCTCGCGAGCGTTGGCCTTCGCCTCGCGGCTCCAGCCCGGCTCCCCCATCAGCGCCACCTGTTCGAAGGTGTCCGCCGCCTTCATCGTGAGCCCCATCGCCTGGAGCACCAGCGCGCGGTTCCACATGGCCTGCGCATGCTTCGGCTGCGCCTTCAGCACGCCGTCCAGCAACCGCAAGGCCTGCTCATGTGAGCCGCGGGCGAGGTACACCGCGGCCAAATCACTGTCGCGGTCCGGAGAGGCGGGCATGCGCTCCAGGAACGAGGCCGCCTGGTTCCACTCGCCCTGAAGGGCATACGCGGAGGCGATACCGGACAGGTCGCCCGCTTCCTCCAGCCGGGCGAGGTCTCGCAGTGGGATGGGTTCGGGAGCGACGGGGCAGCCGCCCGCCGACATACGTGGCCGGTAGCGGTCCGCTTCGGGGTGCGTGAGCCGAGCCTCGATGCGTGACGCGGAGCGGCGCTCCGCCCAGAACTGCGCGGATACAGGTGCCCCGCTTCCCTTGGAGGGCGTGCGGGCAAGAAGGACGGTCAACACCAAGACGGGCGTGGCCAGCGCCAGGACCAGGACTTTGTCGTACGCCGGCTTCAACATACTGCCCCCTCGGGCGCCATCCCCCAAGCAGCCGCCCATCTACCGCGTTGTACACCATCCACCGTTCCCCACCGACTTCCGGGGAGGCTGGGCAACCTGAAACAGACGCCTGGCTCATCGCCACCCGCGGCATTTCTCCCGCTTTTTCCAACCCACCTCCCCGACTGCCCGCCCACGATTCGCCAGGTGGTCAGGCCGTGAACCAGGCGGCCTGACCTGGAGACGGCTTGCGCCGAAAACCTTGAGTGCAGGTCCTCCGCGCATCCCTTCGGAATCACTGTCTCCTTGGAGGAAAAAGCCGGCATGACGCCAGGGGCCCGCCCGTCAGGCAGCCCTCCACATGAGACGGCGGACCCACCTCCGCCCGAGGGTTCTACGAGAGGGCACGAGCGGGAAGTAGCACGTCCGCCTGAGTGTCCCACTGCGCCAACCTGGAACGAAAGGACCTCGCTTGACGCAGCTGCTTCGACTCGCCGCCCTGGTGTCTCTGATTCCCTCGTTCGCCTCCGCGGACGTGGTGTGGAAAGGCGACTTCGAGACGGGCAATACCTCGCAATGGACGCGCAGTCAGAGCGTCTCCAACAGCCGTCTCCAGGTGGTGACGGATGTGGTCCGCGAAGGCCGCTATGCGCTGAAGGCCACGGTGCGCCAGGGCGATGACCCCATCAACGCCAGCGGCAACCGCAATGAACTGCTCTACATCAGCCAGGAGAAGCCGGACTCCACCTGGTACTACAAGTGGAGCACCCTCTTCCCCACCAACTACCCGCTCAATGACAGCTGGCAGGTCTTCGCGCAGTGGCACCAGGAGGGATGCTGCGGCTCACCGCCGCTGGAGTTCTACGTGCGCGGCGAAGCGATGCACATGCGCGTGGGCGGCGTGAAGGGCAAGGTGCTGTGGACGGCCCCGCTCAAGCGCGGTGACTGGAGCGACTTCGTGTTGCAGGTGAAGTGGTCGCCCAACGCGAAGACGGGCTTCGTCCAGCTCTGGCACAACAACGAGGTCGTCGTGCCGAAGACCTACGTCGCGACGCAGTTCGGCAAGGAGATGAACTACCTGAAGCTGGGCCTGTACCGCGACGACACCATCCGTCCCGAGGCCAGCGTGTACCACGACGGTTTCACCATGGCCTCGACGCTGGAGGAGGTCATGCCGCCGCCGACACCGGAGCCCACCCCCGAGCCCCCCGCGCCGGAGCCCGAGCCCACCACTCCCGCGCCGGAGCAGCCGGGTGAGGACGCGCCGTCCGAGGAGCCCCCCGACGAGCCCATCGTCCGGACGCCCGACACGCAGCCGCGGACCCGCTGGGGCGTCACCCCTCCCGAGGACATCCTCTCCGGGGAGAGTCCGCTGGGCGCCGACGGGGCGCGGGGCTGCAATGCCTCCGGCGGCGGAACGGCGGGTGTGCCCATCACCGCCGCGGTGGGCCTGCTCTCCTTCGCCGCGCTGTTCGCCCGCCGCCGCAAGCCAGCACAGGCTCGCGCCCACGCGAAGCGCTGAGCGGCCTCCTCATCGCGGGGTGTGTCGGTGATACGGCAGGCCCCGCGTGGGAAGGTCGTGAGTCAGGGCTCCTTGAGCAGGGGGAGCCCTGAGGTGACCTTGGCCAGCAACGTCCGCAGCGTGGTGCGCTCCTCTTCACTCAAGGGCGCCATCAGCGCGGCAATCCGCCGGTAGTGGTCCGGCAACACGCTCTCGATGAGTTGCCGGGCCTTGGGCGTGAGGCGCACCGTGTACATGCGGCGGTCCTCCGGATGGTCCTCGCGGGAGATGAGGGCATCCTTCTCCAACGTGTCCAGCAACCCCGTCATCGTGGCCCGGCTGACGCCAGAGCTCTCCGCGAGGTCCGCGGGCGTGAGCCCACGAACGCGCTCCACGTCGTCGTCCTCGGTGGTGAACAGTCGGACCAGCACCATGAAACGCCCCATCGACAGCCCGTGACGGCCCAGGTGCGCCTCGTAGGCCCCCGACAAGTCGTGCGAAGCCCGCAGCAAGGTGATGCACGTCTCGATGGCGCTGGCGTCGAGCTCGGGGAAGCGCAGCGCCAGGCGCCGGAGCCGCTCGTAGCGCGGCATCGCCGCGGGCGTCGGGGAAGTGGGAGGTCGAGTAGGCACGGCACAGGCCTCGTAAGGCCCCTAATGATTTTAGGCAATGAGAAAGGGCGCGCTCCGCACCGGGGGCTGGCGCCTGCTGGCCCGGGCGTTATGAACAGGCCGTGATGGATGTGAAGGACGCGGCCGTGCAGACGGCCCTGCGCCGCGCGTGCGAGGAGGTCGGCTTGCCGGACTCGCTGCGGGGCTGCGTATATCCCCTCCTTCGCGACCCGGAGGGTGACTGGCCGGGCTGCTGCGGTGGAGGCTGCCACCCGTGTGCCTCCTCCCTGGTGGACGTGGCGATGCGCACGCTGGAGCTGCTGGGCACCCCCCGGCGCGCGCCCGTGGTCGGGTGAAGTGAGGCCGGGCAGCGGCATAGGCTGCGGGCATGAATCCCATTGTCCATGCCGAACTGGCCTGGCTCGCGGCACAGGGCCTCAAGGAGCGCAGGGACCGCATCCTCGTCACCTGCGCGGGACTGGCGCCGGACCTGGACGGACTCACGCTGCTCGCGGGCGAGGCGTATTACGTCCGCTATCACCACGTCATCTTCCATGGCTACGTGGGTGCCATCGTCACGGCGGTGGCCTGCGCGGCGCTGGCGCGGCAGCGGCTGCGGGTGGCGGCCCTGTCCCTGTGCACCTTTCACCTGCACCTGCTCTGCGACCTCGCGGGCAGCGGGCCGGGCTGGCCCATCTACTACTACTGGCCCACGAGCATGCGGGAGTGGTTCTGGGAGGGGCAGTGGAACCTCGCCTCCTGGCAGAACGCGGTCATCGGGCTGGCCACCACGCTGCTGTGTCTGGCGTGCGCGCTGCGCTTCCGCCGGACCTTCGTGGAGGTGTTCTCCGCCCGGTGGGACGCGGAAGTCACGCGCACTCTCCGTCGCCGGTTCCTCCGTGAGGATTTCGTGCGGGAACCATGACGTGATTGTCCATGCGTCCGTCGCCAGCATGGACGCATGCTCATCCTCGGACTCGGGTTGATGGCAGTGGGCGTGCTGGGGGCGTCGCTCGAAGCCCCCGTCACGTCAGTCACGGTCTACAGCAACCAGGCGCAGGTGGCGCGCTCCGGCAGCCTCACGGTTTCCGGCTCGCGGCGGGTGACGTTTCCCCGGCTGCCCAAGAACGTGGATACGGATTCCATCCGCGTCGAAGCCGAGGGCGCGGAAGTGTCCCACGTCGACGTGCGCACCGTGAAGGAGGAGGCCTTCTCCCACGACGAAGCCCGGAAGCTCATCGCGCGCATGGAGGAAATTGACGCGGCGCTCGCTCGCATCACGGCTGAACGAAACGTCCACCATGCGCAAATTGAAGCGCTCCGGCGGGTTCGTCCCTCGGCGCAGTCCGACAGCGAGGCCGCGCGCGCCCAGACTCCGCCCACCACCTGGGACGCCGCGGTGTCCTTCCTCGTGGACAACGTGGCCCGGATGGAGGCCCGGCTGCGAGAACTGGAGGCGCAATCCGCGACGCTCCAGAAGGAACAGCAGCAGCACAAGGAGCGCGCCACGACGTTGGGCAAGACGTTCGGTGAGCCCGGTGTCGAAGTGACTGCCACGCTCACGGGCAAAGGCGCCACGAAGGTGACGTTGACGTACCTCACCACCGGGGCCCGCTGGTATCCCCACTATGAGCTGCAGTTCCAACCCGAAACGCAGCGGATGCAGATGGCCTTCTACGGCCGCGTGAGCCAGGAGACAGGCGAGGATTGGGAGAGCGCACGGCTCACGCTCAGCACCGCCCTGCCTGCCAACGCCACGGAGTTGCCCAAACTGAGCACCTGGAAGCTGGGCATCCGGGAGCGATTCATTCCCACGCCGCGTCCTCATGAAGAGTCCATTCAACCCGTGCCGGACGCTTCGAACACCCCGTCCCAGCCCACGACCTCAGCCGAGGAAATGCTGCGCGCGCAGTTGCTGCGACTTGCCGGAGAGCGGGGCCTGACACAGCCCGCAGCCTCGAAGCCGCAGGTCACCGCGCAACGCGAACAAGGAGGGATGGGGGCCATCCGGGGTACCGTCATCGACACCCAGTCCCGGCAGACGCTCTCCGATGTGGTCGTCACCGCGATCCCCTCATCAAGGGAGGCGGAGCACGTGACGGTGACGGACGCCAAGGGTGAGTACCTCCTCCCCAGGCTCCCCTCCGAAGCCTACACCGTGCGGTACGAGCGTGAGGGCTACAAGCCCCATGCCCGCCGCCCCATCCAGATCCGTTCGAACCGCACACTCCGAGTCAATGCGGAGCTGCTTCCCGACTCTCTGAACGAGTCCGTCGAAATCGTTGGCCACCCGCCCACCATCGACGTCGGGTCCTCGACCATGGGCGTCAACATCGATCAGGAGTTCATCAAGCGGATCCCAGGCTCCATTCAGCGGTCGATGTCACTGACCCCACCGCCTGGCTGGCGCCCCCCCACATTTGCCCCGGATTCGCCAGTCGCCGTCGCGGGAGGCTACAACCTCACCTTCACCTCACAGCACCCGGAAACCCTCCTCAGTAACAAGGGGGAACGCAGCCTCCCGCTGGTCTCCGAGTCCTGGCCCGTGCAAGTGGAGCGCAAGATTTTCCCTGCGCTCTCGCCGAACACGTACCTCGTCGCAACGCTTCAGGGCCCATCCCGGAACGTGTTTCCAGGGGGGGATGCATCGCTCTTCGTGGGCGCCGACCCGGCCGGCACCGCGATGCTGACAACCATCGTTCCCGGGGAGTCCTTCACCCTGCCACTGGGCATCGACCGCGCGGTACGCAGCGCCCGGGACGTACGGCTCGTCGAGTCGGAGAAAGGCTTCATCTCCAAGGATGAGGTGGGCACGTACGAAGTCACCATGGAGGTTCCCAATCCCTACCCCTTCCCCCTGGCCGTGAGCGTGGTGGACCAGCTTCCGCTCAATCAAGACGGCAAGGTGGAGGTGGCGCTGGTCCGTGCCGTGCCCGCTCCCCAGTTCGACAAGGGAACGGGGAAGCTTCAGTGGGACGTGGTGGTGCCACCGTCCAGCAAGTCCACCGTCTCCTTCCAATACACCCTGAGCCGCCCCAAGGGCTGGCGTCTGTATCAGAAGTACCAGAACTAGCCCGAGGACCGAACCATGCCTGCCCTGCCTCTGACGCTGTGGGCGCTCGTCGCGTCCGCCAAGGTGTCTACTGTCGTGGTGTATCCGGACCGTGCACAGGTCACGCGCGAAGAGACCGTGACCTGCACAGGCCCCACACGTGCCCGATTCGAGGCCGTTCCCCTCTCCGCCGTGGCCGACAGCCTCCGGGCCCACTCCGACAGTGCCACGGTGGAAGGGCTCATCACCGATGAACACTCACGCGAGGACGCCCTTCGCGAAGAGCGCACCCGGCTGGAGGCACGCCGAGACACGCTGCTGCGTGAGCGGGCTGCCCTGGGCGATGCGGCGGCGCGAGCGAACGCTCTCCAGACACTCGCGAGCGGATACACGGACGTCGCCGTGTACCGCGTCACCCATGAGATGACGTACGCGAAGCCCGACACGCGCGCATGGGCGGCCGCCTTCGACTCGGCCATGGCCGTGAGGCGGCGCGCGATGACCGAGGACCAGGACGCCATGGCCCGACAGCGCGTGCTGGAGAAACAACTCACCGAGGTAGACACCGAACTGGAGAAACTCCGAACCGCCTCCGAACAACGAGAGCGCCACGTCGAGGTGCGACTCTCCTGTCCCCAAGGCACCCGGGCCCGCGTGGCGCTGACGTACCTGATGGGGAACGCCAGTTGGACGCCCTCCTACGAGGCTCGTGCGAACGACAGTACCCGGACGGTGGAATTGACGACGCTGGCCACGGTGCGCCAATCCACCGGAGAGGACTGGTCGGACGCGAAGCTGGTGCTGTCCACCGCGCAGCCGCAGCGGGACGCCACCCTTCCAGAAATCCAGCCGCTGTATGTCCTGGCGGAAGAACGGCCGAAGGAGCGTCAGGTGCTGGTGCGCCGCGACGAGCAGCCACAGCACGCCAACGCTGGCGGCACCCCCACGGCGACGGTCACGAAGGGACTCGAAGCCATCCCCCAGGGGCTGTCCGTGCAGTTCGCGGCACAGGCGCGCGTGAGCATCCCCGGCGATGGCAATGCCGTGCGGATACAGGTGGCACGAACCCGATTCAAAGCCGCGTTCAACTGGCGCACCATCCCCAAGCTACACCCCGTCGTCTTCCGCGTGGCCCGCTTGAACAACGCCGCCGCGTTCCCGCTGCTGCCAGGTGATGTGGACCTCTATCGTGGCGCGGGCTTCATCGGCCGCCAGTCACTGGAGCACGTGGCGCAAGGTGCCCCCTTCGAGCTGACCTTCGGCGTGGAAGAAGGCCTGCGCGTGGAGCGCCGCGTGGTGGAGGAACTCCAGCGCCCCAAGGGCCTGTTCAAGGACACGCAGCGGTTCCGCTACGCCTACCAGTTCACGCTGAACAACCTCCGCGGGCACCCGGAAGAAGTGGAGATCTCCGAGCACTTTCCCGTGTCCGAACTGCAGGACGTGAAGGTGGCGATGGAGCCAGAGACGACGGCCGGCTACACGCTCCAGTCCAGCGACGGCATCGCAACCTGGAAGGTGACGCTGGCCCCGGGTGAGAAGCGCACCCTGGACTTCGCCTTCCACGTCGACGTCCCCTCCAGCTACGAAACGAAGGGGCTCTGACGTCACGCCGGGGCATCCTGCCCCTCTCCGGGGCAATCTGCCCCGCCCAGGGTGGGACACGGCACACGCGTCCCCGAGTGAGGCACCGCCCGCGTCCGTTGGCACAGCGGATGCTTTGCGTGAGCCCAAGGAAGCACGCCCCGCCCGTCCCGACAGCCGGCGAGGGCTCGTGCGGCAAACGCCGCCTTCCTTGTTGCAGCACTCGCGGTACGTTGTGAGAACCCACCTCCGGTCCGTGCGCTCCCTCCCCCTCGAGGCGCACGGACCGGAGCAGCCTCTTTCGAACCGCCCGTGAGACTCGCCCGCAAGTTCACCCTCGCCCTCGTCCTGCTCGCCATCGCCGTCATGGCGGGCTTGCAGTACGTCCAGGTCCGCCGTGAGCTCGAGCGCTCCGCCCTGGACATGCAGCATGACCACCGGTTGCTCGGCCACACGCTCGCTGGCTCCATCGGCAAGGCGTGGCAGCTCGCCGGGGAGCGCGAGGCGCTCACCCTGCTCCACCAGGCCAACCGCTTCCAGGAGCAGGTCCACCTGCGCTGGGTGTGGCTCGATGGCGGCCCCGGCACCCCGGCCCTCACCGGCTTCCCGCCGCGACTGCTCTCGACCCTGCTCCAAGGCAAGGACGGCTCCATGGTGGACCCCGCCGTGGACCCCGGCCTGCTTCATTCGTACACGCCGGTGCTCATCGGCAACCGGCTGGGCGCCATCGAAATCACCGAGTCGCTGGGCGAACAGCAGAAGTACGTCAACACCGTGGTCATGGGCACCTTCGCCGCCACCGCCGCCATGGCCATCGGCTTCATCGTGGCCGCCATGGCCATGGGCCGCCGGCTGGTGGGCGAGCCGGTGGACCAGCTCGTGTCCCTGGCCCACCGCATCGGCGAGGGCGACCTCACCGCCCGTGTGCCGCTCCCGCAGCGCCGCGGCGACGAGCTCACCACGCTGGCCGGCGCCATGAACCGCATGGGCGAGCAACTGGAGGAGACGCGCTCGCGCCTCGCCACGGAGACGGCCGCGCGCCTGTCCGCCGTGGACCACCTGCGTCACGCGGACCGGCTCACCACCGTGGGCAAGCTGGCCTCCGGCGTGGCGCATGAGCTGGGCACCCCGCTCAACGTCGTCATGGGCCGGGCGAAGATGATCTCCTCCGGCGAGGCGGAGGGCGAGGAAGTGGGCGAGTGCGCGCAAATCATCTCGCAGCAGGCCCAGCACATGACGGCCATCATCCGTCAGCTCCTCGACTTCGCGCGGCGGAGGAAGCCGCACCGCGCGCCGGAAGACGTGCAGGGCCTGGTCGAACGCACCCTGTCGCTGCTGCGCTCCATGGCGGCGCGAAACAGCGTCACGCTGGAGACGGACATCCCCGCGGGACTCACGGTGGAGGTGGACGCGGGCCAGGTGCAGCAGGTGCTCACCAACCTGGTGATGAACGGTGTGCAGGCCATGAAGCAGCCGGGCACGGTGCGCGTGCGCGCGGCCCACACCCGGAGCACCCCGCCCCCGGACGTGGGCGGACCCGAGGCGGACTTCGTGCGCCTGGACGTGGAGGACGAGGGCCAGGGAATTCCCGAGGACGTGCTGGCCCATCTCTTCGAGCCCTTCTTCACCACCAAGGACGTGGGAGAGGGCACCGGACTGGGCCTGTCTGTTTCCTATGGGCTCATGTTGGAGCATGACGGCTGGATTGCCGTGCGCAGCGAGCCCGGACGCGGTAGCTGCTTCTCCATCTACCTGCCAAGGGGTGAAGACACATGCCAGGCCGCGTCCTAGTCGTCGAGGACGAGCGCGAGATGCGCGCGATGTTGGAGAAGGGGCTCACGCGCCGGGGCTTCACGCCCGTGGCGCTCCCGTCTGCGGACGAGGCCCTGGTGCGGCTGGCCGCCGAGGACTTCGACGTGGTGCTCACCGACCTGCGCATGCCCGGCATGGACGGGCTGGCGCTGTGCGAGCGCATCGCCCTCAACCGCCCGGACATCCCCGTGGTGGTGGTGACGGCCTTCGGCAGCCTGGAGACGGCGGTGGCCGCCATCCGCGCCGGCGCGTACGACTTCGTCACCAAGCCCATCGACGTGGACGCGCTGGTGCTGGTGCTGGAGCGCGCCGTGCAGCACCGCGCCCTGCGTGAAGAGGTGCGCAGGCTGCGCCAGGAGCTGGGCCGGCGCGAGGACAGTGGCACTGTGGTGGGTGAGAGCCCCGCCATGAAGCAGGCCTACGCGCTCATCGACCGCGTGGCGGACCTGGACTCCACGGTGCTGATTACCGGCGAGAGCGGCACCGGCAAGGAGGTGGCGGCCCGCGCCGTCCACACGCGCGGGCGCCGCAAGGACGGGCCCTTCGTCGCCATCAACTGCGCGGCCATGCCGGAGGCCCTGTTGGAGAGCGAGCTGTTCGGCCACGCCAAGGGCGCCTTCACCGACGCCAAGGCCGCCCGCACCGGCCTGTTCGTCCAGGCCAACGGCGGCACCCTCTTCCTGGACGAGGTGGGCGAGCTGCCCCTCACGCTCCAGCCCAAGCTGCTGCGCGCCCTGCAGGAGCGCACGGTGCGCCCGGTGGGCGGAGACACGGAGCTGCCCTTCGACGCGCGCATCGTCGCCGCCACCAACCGCGACCTGGAGCTGGCCGTGGAGGAGGACCGCTTCCGCGAGGACCTCTACTACCGGCTCAACGTCATCGGCGTGGAGCTGCCGCCGCTGCGCGCGCGCGGCAACGACGTGCTGGCCCTGTCCCAGCGCTTCATCGAGCAGTTCGCCTCGCGCACCGGGAAGCGGGTGCTGGGCCTGTCCCCCGCGGCGGCCCAGCGGCTGCTCGCCTACGGCTGGCCGGGCAACGTGCGCGAGCTGCAGAACTGCCTGGAGCGCGCGGTGGCGCTCACCTCCTTCGAGGAAATCACCGTGGACGACCTGCCCGAGCGCGTCCGCAACTACAGCCAGCCGCGCGTGGTGCCGGAGACGCAAGACGCCTCGGAGCTGGTGACGCTGGAGCAGTTGGAGCGGCGCTACATCCACCGCGTTCTGGAGGCGGTGGGCGGAAGCCGCACGCTGGCGGCGCGCATCCTCGGGGTGGACCGCAAGACGCTGTACCGCAAGCTGGAGCGCGACGACGACACGCGCAAGGGCTGACGTCAGTCCACCACGTCCAGACGCACCTCGAAGAGGCGGGGCCACAGCTTGCCCGTCATGAAGATGCGGCCCGAGCCCGGCTCCACGGCGATGCCGTTGAGCACCGCCTCGGGATTGGTCACCTGCCCCGCCACCGCGCGCGTCAGCGCCGACGCGTCGATGACGCCCACCACCGTGCCCGTGGCGGGGTCGATTTCCAGTACGTCCGAGCTGTGCCAGATGTTGGCGTAGATGACGCCGTTGGCGCACTCCAGCTCGTTGATGAGCTCCACGGGCTGGCCGCGCAGCTTCACCTGCACCGCGCCCACCAGGGCGAAGCCGTCGGGCTCGTGGAAGGTGAGCATGGTGCCGCCATCGCTGCGCACCAGCTTCCCGTTCCAGTAGCAGAGGCCCCAGCCCTCCCCCGAGTAGCGCGTGGTCCGCTCGCGCTGCGGCGGCATGCCGCTCCAGGTGAAGAGCAGGCCTTCGGTCCAGGTGAGCTGGTACAGGCGCTCGCCGTCGCTGGCCAGGCCCTCCGCGAAGATGTTCCCCAGACGCTCCATCCACACCGGCTGCGCGCTCTCCAGCGACAGTTGCCGCAGCGTCCCCTGGTGCCCGGTGCTCTCGAAGAGGTGCCCCTGGTGGAATACCAGTCCCTGGGTGAAGGCATTCGTCGCGTGGGGATACTCACGGATGATGTGCGCCACGCGCCGCACGGGTTCCTGCACGCTGCCTCCCGCATCCGGCACCGGCCGGTTCGTGGGGCTGCAATGGCACGCCGCGCCCAGCGCGAGCAAGGACAGCAGCGAGGATGGAATCCGCATGAGACGCCTCGAGTGAAGCGGCTCGTGCGACGCCCACCGCCCCGCGCGAGCCTGGACCCAGGCCCGCCAGGGTGCAAGCACCCACCCCACCGCGTCCATCGGATTTCTCGCCGGGCCCACGACACCGGGCGGACAGTCGGGGCACGCGCGCCGTGAAGGCTCAGCGCGGCGGCGGTACCAGCATCTCCACCGCCTCGCACAAATCCTCCATGGCGAAGGGCTTGTTGAGCACGCGCGCCGCGCCGAGCAGCTCCGCTTCCTGGTGGAGCTGCGCATCGCCGAAGGCGGTGATGAGGATGACAGGCGTCGTCCAGCCCTCGCGGCGCAGGCGGGCCAGCACCTCGATGCCCGAAAAGCCGGGCATGCGCACGTCGGTGACGATGAGGTCGGGGACCTGCGTCTGCTGCGCGAGCAATCCGTCCACCAGCGCCTTGACCAGTCCCGGACCGTCCGGGGCCTCCACGACGTCATACCCGCGCCGGGACAGCGCCCGACGCAGCAGGCTGCGCATCTCGGGTTGGTCCTCCCCCAGGAGGATGCGCGGAGCGCTGCGGCGCGACACCCACTCACGCGTCGACAGCGGCCACTCCCGCACCTCGTCGCTGACCGCCGTGAATTCGTCTGGCCCCATCAATGGCTGCTCCTTGTGGTGTGGTGGGCACGCCCCGCACCTGGGCCCCTCCCTCGCTTCGGGACGGGGCGGCGCCGGGCGCCCAACACATGAGCATCCGCCGTGCCACGCCGTGGCCCCTGGAGCGTTGCCCCCTGCCCGCCCGCCAGCCAGCCCGCGGGGGCTCGCTCGCCGCCCATGCCTGGGCCGCCAGGAGCCCCAATCCCTGTCACTCATATAAGGAGGCGCTCCGCTTCTGGGACAGGCGCGGCACACCCGGACAGCGCGCCGGCCTGGGTGTGGAACGCTCCTGACAGGGTCCACACCCGCTGTATGGCCCGCTGGCGCCCCAGAAACTGGGGCGGGGCACGTTGCCCCGGGGAGAAATGCCCCAAGCCGGGGCAGTTTGCCCCGGGATGATGGGGCACCTGGGGCACGCACGGGCCGTGGCTCCGAGGCATTCCGAGGGCGAGAAGCGTTGGCCCGCCAACTGCAATGCCTCCCAGCATCGGTTCGGGCGCGGGGCTCACGCAAGAAACCCCATGGCGATGACCGCTGCTGACGTCGGGGGACAGTCGGCCGCAGGGCATCACCTTCCACCCCTCCAAGGTGGGACCTTTCTCGCGCAGGCCCCTCGCCTGGACCGGCATTTTCCCTCTCGATTGGAGAACGAACGATGGCCTGCTCGCTCCCCTCCCGCCGCTTCCTCAGTGCGCTGGTCCTTCTTCCCGCCGCCACGCTTGGCGCTTGTGGCCAAGCCATTGGCACCGCGTCCGCGGCATCGCCCGCTCCCACCGCCCAGGTCGCCGCCGCTGTTCCGGCGCAGGCGGCGCCGCCCATCCAGAAGGCGCTCTTCAATCCGGCCGTGGCCGGAAGCCAGGGCGGCATCACCTCGCTGGCGCCGCTGGTGGACGCGGTGAAGGGCGCGGTGGTCAACGTGGAGGTGCGCGCACGGCCCCGCAGGTCAGCCGCCATGCAGCGCCTGCCACCCGGCATGGCGGAGCGCTTCGGCCTGCCGCCCGGGTTCGGCGGTGAAGGCAACGGCCCGGCGCGACAGGGCGCGGGCTCCGGCTTCATCATCGACGCCTCGGGCATCGTCCTCACCAACAACCACGTGGTGGAGGACGCCGACCAGGTGCGCGTGAAGCTGGATGACGGACGTGCCTTCGACGCGGAGGTGATGGGCCGCGACCCGCTCACCGACGTGGCCCTGCTGAAGCTGAAGGGGGCGCCGGGCAACCTGCCGGCGGTGCCGCTGGGGGACTCGGACGCGCTGCGCGTGGGCGACGCCGTCATGGCCATTGGCAATCCCTTCGGCCTGGCGTCCAGCGTGAGCGCGGGCATCCTCTCCGCGCGGGCCCGCGACATCCAGGCGGGCCCCTATGACGAATTCCTCCAGACGGACGCCGCCATCAACCCCGGCAACTCCGGCGGGCCGCTCTTCAACATGCAGGGCGAGGTGGTGGGCATGAACACCGCCATCGTCGGCGGCGCCACGGGCATCGGCTTCGCGGTGCCCAGCAAGCTCATCCAGGCGCTGCTGCCGCAGCTCAAGGAGACGGGCGTGGTGCGTCGCGGCTGGCTGGGCCTGGCCGTACAGGACCTCACGCCGGACCTGGCGCGGGCGCTGGGCCTGGAAGCGATGAAGGGCGCGGTGGTGGCGGGCGTCAACCGCGGCAGCCCGGGTGAGCGCGCCGGCCTGCGCGAGGAGGACGTCATCACCTCCGTCAACGGCAAGCCGGTGGAGTCCGCGGGCGGACTGACGCGCGCCGTGGCCCTGCTCCAGCCCGACAGCCGCGTGAAGGTGAACCTGCTGCGCGGTGGCAAGGCGCAGTCGCTGGACGTCACCCTGGGCACGCGGCCCGCGCAGAATGGCGAGCAAGAGGTACTTCCGCGCAACGCTTCCGCTTCCGCGCCGAGGCGGCTGGGCGTGCAACTGTCGGACGCGCGGGACGGCGGCGCGCAGGTAGTCGCCGTGGAGCCGGGCAGCCCCGCCGAGCGCGGGGGACTGGTGCCAGGCATGGTGCTGGTCCAGGTGGGCGACCAGAAAATCGCCAGCGTGTCGGACGCCGCCCAGGCGCTGACGGCCGCGAAGCCCGGCGCCGCACTGCTCCTGCGCGTGCGCATGCCGGGGTCGGAGTCCACGCTGCTGCGCGCGGTGGAAGTCCCGGAGCGCTGAACACGGTGGTGGGAAACTGTGGACCCCCGGGATGGTACGTAGACGACCCCGGGGGTTCTGAAACCGGAGGACACCTGACGTAGAGTCCCCTCCGTGCCGCGATGCCAGACATGCGGACGGCGCTGGGAAGGCTCTCATGCGCCGTGCCCGCCAGGACCGCCTCCGCAGGGAGACACGCCCTCGCCGTCCCCTGTGCCCGCTGTTCCGGGCTACCAGGTGGACGGCGTCTTCGCGCGAGGAGGCTTCGGCGTGCTGCTGGGCGCCCAGCGCGAAGCGGACGGCCTGCGCGTGGCCATCAAGGTGGCCCGTGGGAGCAACTGGTTGGGCCGCGCCCAACTCGCCCGTGAGTCGGAGGCCCTGCGCGTGCTCGGGCCGCCCACGGTGCCCGCGCTCTACGAGGCGGGCGCCCTGACGGGTGGCGCGCGCTTCCTGGCCATGGAGTACGTGCCGCTGCCCACCCTGGCGGACCGGCTGGCTCGCGCCGCGGGACCGCTGCCCGCCGAAGAGCTGGCGCCTCGCGCGCTGGCCGTGGTGGACACGGTGGCCCAGGTCCACGCACACGGGCTCGCCCACTGCGACCTCAAGCCGGAGCACCTCTTCGTCGACGAAACGACGGGCCGCGTGCGCGTCTTCGACTTCGGCCTGGTGCGGGGCGCCACCACGGAGAGCGCCTCGCAGCCCAGCGATGCCTCCACGCCCAGTGACGCGTCTGGCTTCGCCGGCACCGCGGAGTACATGGCCCCCGAGCAATGTGCGGGCAACGCGGACATCTCCACGCGCACGGACGTGTACGCGCTGGGCGTCCTCCTCTACGAGATGCTCACCGGACGGCCGCCCTTCTTCGGCCCCACCCCGGACGTGCTCCAGGCCCACCTGTCGCTGCGCCCACCGCCCCCGTCCGACTTCGCGCCCGTGCCGCCCGCGGTGGAGGAGGTGGTGCTGCGCTGTCTGGCGAAGGAGCCCGCCCGCCGTCCGGAGAACGCCGCCGCGCTGGGCAGCGCGCTGCGCGAGGCCTTCGAGCACGCCCACCGCGCAACCGAGCCCGCGACGCCTCGGCCCGCGGCGCCGGGCGAACCGCGCCCCGCGCAGGTGCGCCGCTCCGTCGCCATCCTGTTCCTCACCTCGCGCGCCAACCCCGTGTCGCTCCAGAAGGCCCTGGCCTCCTATGGCGGCCACCTGGCCTTCTCCGACGCCCAGCGCATCGCCGCCGTCTTCGACCCGGACGCGGGAGAGAACCCGGTGCGCCGCGCCATGCGCGCCGCGGAAGGACTGGCGGAGCGGGGCCTTTCACCCAACGGCCTCGTGGACGTGTCCGCCGTCACCGTGCAGCGCCGCCCCACCGGCGCGCCGCGCTACCTGGGCGCCATCCTGTCCCGCGAGGACCGCTATCCCAGCGGGCCCGAGGCCCATGGCCTCCTGCTGTCTCCCGCCGCCGCCGAGGCCGTGCCCGAGGTGCCCTGCATGGAGGTGCCGGAGCTGCGGGGCCTGTTGCGCCCCGCGCCGCCGGGCGTCGCGCCTCGTCCGGACATCACCGTCCTCCAGCTCGGCAGCGAGGTGCTGGTGGGCCGCGAGGCGGAGCTGGCCGAGCTGCTGGAGAGCGCACGCTCCGCGGTGGGCGGCGCCACGCCCACCATCGTCACCGTCTTGAGCGAGCGAGGCCTGGGCAAGAGCCACCTGGCCGCCACCCTCGCCCGCCGCCTCCGCCTGCTGCTGCCCCACGCGCGGGTGTACAGCTCGCGCTCCCGGGAGCCGGTGCAGGGCGACCCCGACGGCACCCTGCGCACGCTGCTGCGGTGCGCACTCAACGCCTTCGAGCGCGACGACACGGACACCGAGCAGCAGACACGCGCCGCCATCCTCCAGCGCCTGGGCCCCACGCTGGGCACCGAGCTGTGGCCCGGCGTGGCCGCCACGCTGGGTTGGTACACGCCCGGGGGTCCGGAGCTCCAGAGCTGGGCCGCCGCGCCCGGTGCGCTTCGCTCGCTGGCCATGCGCGCCGCCGGTGAGCTGCTGGCCGCCAATGCCCGCGAGCGTCCGCTGTGCCTCGTCCTGGACGACGGGCACTTCGCGGAGGAGACGGCGCTGGACGCGCTGGAGTACGCCTGCCTCGCCGAGGCCAGTGTCCCGCTGTGGGTGTGCGTGCTGGCGCGCCCGGGCTTCGAGAAGAGCCGTCCCACCTGGGGCACTCGCGCCGCGAAGCAGGCCACGTTGGCCCTGCCGGTGCTGGCGGCCGACCAGGCGCAGTCGCTGTGCCGCCTGCTGCTCAAGCCGGTGGAGAACGTGCCCGCGCAAGCGGTGGAGCGCATCGTCGAGCGCGCGCAATACGTCCCCCTCTACCTGGTGGAGCTGGTGCGCGGCCTCAAGCGCCAGGGCCTGGTGCGCCAGCGCGCGCCGGGAGGGAGCTGGTACCTCGTCACAGACGGGCTGGAGAAGGTGCCCGAGCTGCGGCTGGTGGAGTGGCTGGCGGACCGCGAGCTGGGCGCGCTGCCGCCATCGCTGGCCGCGCACGCGCGCCTGTGCGCGATGCTGGGCACGGACTTCACCGCGGCCACGGCCGAAGGCGTGGTGCGCGAGCTGGAGCGCGAAGGCGCCGCGGGCGGCTTCCCCCTGGACGCGGGCCACGCCACCAAGCGGCTCCTGGACTCCGGCCTGCTGGTGTCCCACCGCCACGATGGGTTGAGCTTCCGCAACGAGCTGCTGCGCGAGGCGGTGGCCTCCACCCTGCCCGCCGCCGAGCGCGAGCACGTCCACCACGCCGCCTACCGCTACTTCCTCAGCGCGGCCGGCGCCGGTGAGCGCCAGCGCCTGCCTCGCCTGGCCCTGCACGCGGCCGCCGCCGGGCGCCGCGACGAGGCCGCCGCGCTCTCCATCGACCTGGCCGAGTCCGCCCGGGGCCGCCACGCGTTCCTCGACGCCGAGGCCATGTACACACGGGCGCTGGAGCTGCTGGAGCCCACCGACGAGCTGCGCTGCCTCACCGCGCTGCGCGGCCGGGGCCTGATGCGCATCCGCATTGGCCGGTATGACGACTCGCTGGCGGACTTCGCCGCGGCCCGCGAGCGCGCCCGCCGGCTGGGCCACACGCGCACGGAGGTGGAGCTGTTGCTGGACGAGGCCATGGCGCTGGACTGGGTGAACGACTACACGCGCAGCGAGGCCCGCGCGCTGGAGGCCCAGCACCTGGCGGCCACCGTGGCCTCGCCCTACGTACAGGCGCGGCTGCTGCTGGCGCTGGGACGCGCCCAGTTCCGCAAGGGTGAGTGGCAGGAGGCGCGCATGCCCCTGGAGGCCGCCGCCGAGCGCGCGCGCCGCCTGGGCGACGCGGGCTATGAGACGCAGGTGGTGGCGCAGCTGCTGCTGGCCGTCATCCTTCCCAACCTGGGCGACATCGACGAGACGGAGCACGTGCTCACCGAAGTCATCACCGCCTGCACCGAGCGCGGTGACCACTTCCACCTGGGCAGCGCCATCAACAACCGGCGCAACTTGTGGGTGGCGCGCAAGGAGCTGTCGCGGGCGCTGAAGGACCAGGAGCGCTTCATGCACCTGGGACGCGAGCTGGGCATGGTGGGATGGGAGTACTTCGCCGAGCACAACCTCGGTGAGCTGCACTACCAGGCCGGCGACGCCGACGCCGCGGCGCCCCACATCGCTCGCGCCATCGCGTTGGAGCGACGGCACCCAGAGGTGGCGTCACGCCCGTGGGCCCTGCTGCTCCAGGCGCGGGCCCTGGCCTGGATGGGCCGGCACACCCGTGCCCGCGAGGTGCTAGCCCAGGTGCGGCACGTGATGGCGGAAGGCCCGCCGGGCGTGGAGCTGAGCCCGTCGGAGGAGGTACTCTTCTCCATGGTGGAGCTGGCCACCCGCGACGCCGCCCCCGAGGCGTGGTGGTCCCTGCGCGAGCGCTCCGCGCAGGTGTCCGTGGAGCAGGAGCCGCTGGAGGTCCTGGAGATGATGGGGCTGGCGGCGCTGCGCCGGGGCGACCGGGAAGAAGCCGCGCGCGTGCTGCGCGAGGCTCTGGAGCGCGCGCGGCACGTGCCCAACCTCATGGAGGGCCGCATCCGCCGCTCCCTGGAGAAGGTGCACGAGTCTTCGTCGACTACGTGAGGCCGAAGGCCATCAACGCGGCGATGAGCACGCCCGCCAGCGACTCGCCCGCGATGGCGCCCGCCGCCAGCGTGGACGTGTTCCGGTCCGCCGCCTGGGGCCAGCGCCAACGCGCCGCCGCCAGTCCCAGCGCGCCCAGGCACAGCGTCACCGCGTAGTAGGCCGGCAGGATGAAGCCGATGCCCAGCGCCACCGGCAGCGGCAGCCACCGCGCCGCCCGGCCACGGGACACCCAGGTGAGCAGCGCGCCCACGCCCACGGCCACGCAGGCCGCCAGGGCCGCGTGAGGCGGCAGCCCGTCCAGCCCTCGCACCGCCACCTCCGCCACCGCGCGGAACTGATGGGCGAAGGGCGCGGGCAGCGCCTCCGAGCCCAGGCCGTACGTCCTGGACAGCAGCAGGTACACCGGCACGCCCACCACCGAGCCCGCCAGCACGCCCACGAGCTGCGCGGCGAGCTGGTGGCGCGCGGAGGCCCCCAGCAGGTGCCCCGCCTTGAGCGACCACATGCTGACGCCCGTCTGCGCGGCCGCGCCTGACACCACGGCGCCCGCGGCGACGTTGGGCGCCATGGCCCCCGGCAGCAGCGCGCCGAAGATGACCTGCGTCACCTGCCCCATCTGCGTCACAGGGGACACGTCCACCTGTCCCGCGCCGCGCGCGCACACCGCGCACAGGGGCAGCACCAGTACCAGCGCCAGCAGCATGTACGGCACGCCGAGGCCGAACAGCGCCGAGCCCACCACCACCGCCAGCACGCACGCCGCCAGGCCCGCGCCCAGCGCCCAGGACGGCACCGCCGCGCCCCGCCCCAGGCTGCTCACGTCACGCGCCGCGCTCAGGAAGTCGCGCGCCTGCGCCAACAGCGCCGCCAGGGCCGAGCCCACCATCAGCCCCACGCCCGGCCACGTGAGCCAGGCGGAGAGCGTCTCGTAGCGCGTGTCCGCCAGCGCACCCATGCCCGCGAGCCCCGGCGCCAGCAGGCCCCACGCCACCGCCGCGCCCGCCAGCATGCTCAGGCCCAGGCGCGGCCCCGTCATCATGCCAATGGCCAGCAGCATGGGGCTCCACCCCACGCCCCACGTCAGCGACGCGGCGGGAAGGCCCGCCAGCGTGCCGGGCAGCGCCGTCATCCCAGGCAGCCATTTGAACGCATCCCGCGCGGCGGTCACCGCCACCGCCGCCACGCCCGCGCCCGCCAGCAGCCGTCCACGGCCCGCGCGGACCGTGTCGCCCGTGGACGCGTGCATCGCGGTAATCAGCTCCGCGGTGGCGATGCCGGTGGGAAACGGCAGGGCCTCCTGGGCTACCAGCCGCCGCCGCAACAGGTGCGCGGCGAGCACGCCCAACACCCCCAGCGCCACGCTCCACACCGCCACACCCCAGCCCGGGACGGAGGTGCCCAGCAGCGCCAGCGCTGGCAACGCGCCCAAGAGGCCCGCCGCCGCCGGCATGGCCCCCACGGCCGCCGCCGCCGTCTGCGTGAGGTTGTTCTCCAACGGCGTATAGGGCGCGCCACGCCTGCGGGACACCGAGGCCAGGGCGCTGAAGCCCAGCACCGCGGCGGTGACGGAGCCGCTCTCCCACCAGCCCGTCTTCAACCCCATGTACACATTGGTGATGGCCAGCAGCCCACCAATGAGCAGACCCATGCCCAGCGCGCGTGTCGTCAACTCCAGCGGCGCGGGGCGCTCCGTCACCAGGGCCAGGGAGGGCGCGGGCGCGACCTCCGAGGGGTCCGTTCCAGAGAGGCCACTCACCGGGTGGCTCATCGCCCCGCCTCGGCGGAGCGGCCCACGAGCTCGCGCAACTGCATCAGGTCCAGCGGCTTGGCAATCTTGGCGTTGGGCACGTCACGCAGGAAGGACACCGTGCGCGGCGTGAAGGCGCCGCCCGTCATGAACACCATGCGTCCAGCTTGCTCCGGGGCGCAGCGGCCCAGCTCGTGGTACAGGTCCATGCCCGTCATCCCGGGCATCATCACATCACAGAGGATGAGGTCGAAACGGCCGCCGTCGCTCACCAGCCGCAGCGCGGCCTGGGCGCTGTTCGCGGTGGACACCTCGTGGTCCGCGGCCAGCGAGCGCTGGAGCGCCAGCGTCACGTTGGGCTCGTCATCCACCACCAGGATGCGCGCGCGCACGTTGGCCTGCATGGTGGCGGACAGGCGCGGTAACACCTCCAGCTCACGCGTGGCGGCGCACAGCACCACGCGGAAGGTGCTGCCCCGGCCCGGCTCGCTCTCCGCCTGGATGGAGCCGCCCATGGATTCGATGATGCCGTGGCAGATGGACAGCCCCAGCCCCGTGCCCACGCCCACCGGCTTGGTGGTGAAGAACGGGTCGAAGATGCGGCCCAGCACCTCCTGGCCCATGCCCATGCCCGTGTCGCGGACCTCCACCACCACCCGGTCCTTCTCTCCGGCGCGGATGACCACGCGAATCTCGTGCTCCACGCCCGGCGTGCCCTCCTCCGGAATCGCCTGCGCCGCGTTGAGCAGCAGGTTGAGGAACACCTGGCACAGCCGCGACTCGCTGGCCTCCACCGGCGCCACCGGCTCGAACTCCGTCACCAGCCGCGCCCGGTGGCGGATGACGTTGTCCGCCATCTTGCACGCCAGCTCCACCGCCCGGCGCACGTCCACCGGCATCAGCCGCGTCTCCTGCTCACCGCGCGCGAAGACCTTCAGGTCGCGGACGATGGTGGCGATGCGCTCCGCGCCTTCCGCTGTCTCACGCACCAACTGCTGCAACGACGCCACGGGCGCCGCGGGCGCCTGGCTCTCCAGTCGCTCCAGCCCTTCGCGGATGAGATGCAGGTTGACGAGCATGTAGGCCAGCGGGTTGTTGATTTCGTGCGCCACGCCCGCGCCCAGCGTGCCCACCGACGCCAGCCGGTCCGCCACCACCAGGTGCGCCTGGAGCTGCTTCCGCTCCGTCGTGTCGCGGTGGACCATGATGTTGGCGATGGCGCGCCCCTCGCTGTCGCGCAGCGGCACGACGACGGACTCGCACCAACAGGTGGTGCCGTCGTGGCGCTTGAACTCCAGCTCTCCGGACCAGCGCCCCTGCTTGTCCAGCGCGGTGAGAACCAGGCCGGTGAGCCGGTCGGGCTCATCCGGGTGCAGCACGCTGAAGAGCGTCTGCCCCAGCGCTTCCGACTTCTGTCGCCCGAACATGCGCTCGGCGCTGGAGTTCCAGTCGATGATGCCGCCACCCAGGTCGGTAATCACCACGCCGTCGTAGATGCTCTCGAAGATGAGCGATTGGCGGTGCAGCTCCTGTTCGGCCAGCTTGCGCGCGGTGATGTCCATCACCGTGCCCGTCACCCGCGCTGGCGCGCCCGAGGCGTCACACAGCACGTCACCCTTGCAGGAAATCCACCGCCAGCCGCTCCCCTGCGGCTCGATGCGGTACTCCACGTCCACCTGCGTCTTCTTCTCCAGCGCGGCGCCCAGCACCTCGCTCACGCGCGGCAGGTCCGCTGGGTGCACCACCTCCGACAGCTCCATGGCGCGGCCGGACAACTTGCCCACGGGAAGCCCCAGCAGCCGGTCCACCTGCTCGCTCCACGTCACCCGGCCGCTCTGCGCGTTCCAGTCCCAGATGCCCACGCGCGCGGCGGTCAGCGCCTGGCGAAGCTGCTCCTCCCGCTGCTCCAGGACTTCGCGCTTGGAGAAGCGGAACACGGTGACGGTGCCGATCTGCAGCCGGTCCCCTTCCATCAACTCGGCGGTGCTGACGGGCACGCCGTTGAGCAGCGTTCCGTTGGTGGAGTCCAGGTCGGTGACGTGGCAGGCACCGTCGCCCGCACGAACGACGCGCGCGTGCTTGCGTGACACCCCGTGGTCGTCGATGCGCACGGTGACGTCGGAACCGCGGCCGATGATGTGCTCGCCCTGGTCCAGGCGGTAGGCCTTGCCGATGGCTGCCGGCGTGGTGGTGCTGATGAGGATGAGGCAGGCTCCCGTGGAGGACGGTGGCGCCAAGGCAAGGCCCGCGCACGTCGTGAGTTCATCCAACGTCGTCATGTAGCAGCCCCCCGACGCTCGCCCGAAGCCCCGCGCTCCCGCCATCCCCGCTCTCTCCGTGCGAAGTTTCACGCCCCCTGAATCCCATCAGTGCCAGGGCCCCTCCGTCCAATCCCCCCCGACTCCAGGGCAGCAGACCTTCCGCCAGCGAACACCCCGCGGACACGCCCACGTCCTCCCCGATGGGTGGCCAACGCCCACACGCCGATGCCGCGGCGCGGCGGGAATTCAGCCCGGCGTCTGAGCAGACTCCTGGGGGAAAGGTGTAAGGATGAGGCACCCCATGGCGGCGGACTCCGAGAGCACCTTTCGCATCCAGGCCCGAGCGGACCTGCATGCATCCGAGCGGGCACAGAGCGAACCTTCCCGTGCGCAACGAGGCCCGGGCACGCTGGCCGGGGAGTACGTCCTCAAGGCGCTGCTCGCCTCGGGCGGGCACGGCAGCGTGTACGAGGCGGAGCACCGCATCCTGGGCCGGCGGGCCGCGGTGAAGGTCCTCCACCCGCACCTGGCGGACCAGGGGGAGATGCTCAAGCGCTTCGTGCGCGAGGCGCGCGTGGTGAACCAGATTCGCCACCCCAACATCGTGGACGTGTATGACTTCGGGCTGATGCCGGACGGCAGCCCCTACTACGTCATGGAGCTGCTCACCGGCCGCACCCTCAGTCAGGTGGTGCAGGAGCGCGGGCGGCTGTCGTCGACGCGCGCGCTCGCGTACCTGGAGCCCGTCTGCGGCGCGCTGGAGGCCGCGCACCGTGCGGGCGTCGTCCACCGCGACTTGAAGGCCAGCAACATCCTCGTCGTGGAGGAAGGTGAGCGCCCCCGGGTGAAGCTGCTGGACTTCGGCATCGCCAAGCTGCTGCACGCCGAGCCTTCGCAGGAAGGGCTCACCATCGCCGGCCAGCGGCTGGGCACCGCGCACGCCATGGCGCCCGAGCAGTTCCGCGGCGGCCCCATTGGCCCGCACACGGACATCTACGCGCTGGGCGTGCTGCTGCATCAACTCATCACCGGCCGCTATCCCTTCCAGTGCGAGGACCGGATGGAGCTGGAGCGGCTGCACCTGGAGGCGCCCGCGCCCCGGCCCAGCGCCATCGCCGCGGTGTCCCCGGCGGTGGACGCGGTGGTGCTGCGCTGCCTGGAGAAGGACGGCAGCCGCCGCTTCGGCAGCGTGACGGCCTTCCTCGCCGCGCTCAGCGAAGCGGCCGAGGAGCCCGTCCAGCCCACGCGCCGCACGCGGCTGGCGCTGGCCGTCCACGCCGAGGTCGTCCTCGCCGCCTCCGCCCAGGATGACGACGCCGTGTACGCGGTGCTCGCGGACGTGCTGGATGGGCTCGAGCAGGGCCTGCGCGGCGGCGGCTTCCTGCTGGCGCTCCAGTCCGGCACCTCCCTGCTGGCCGTACACCCGCTGGACCACGGCGCCCCCAGCGCCGAGCGCACCGAGTACCTGCGCGAGGCGGAGCGTACGCTGCGGGTGCTCCAGGACATGGCGCAGAAGCTGGCGGACCCGGTGAACGCCCGCGTCCACCTCTGCGTCCACCTGGGCCAGGCGGAGACGCGCGGCGACTCCTCGGAGTCGGAAGTCGTGGGAGGCCCCGTCACCGACGTAGGCACATGGCGCCTGCGCACCGCGGATGGCTTCGCACTCACGCCAGCAGCGTCGCTCGCCCTGGAGTTCGACGGGAGCGACTAGCTGACGGAAAACACGTATCTGTTATCAGCTTGCGAGCAGGTGAGCGTGACGTCGTCGCCCATGACACAAACCAGGTGTCTCCGGGCAGACCCCCACCCGAATATTCCCGCCGGGCCATATTTTCTCACGGCTTGAACACCGTCACACTGGCTTCACCCATCAGCGACAGTGTTTTAGTTCGCGTGAGCTGGAACTGATGGCATCCGGGGAGCAGGCATTGCTCGCTCCCCGAAACGGGGGAAAGCCATGCGTCTCATGCCAGCGTTTCTGTCTGGATTCCGAATCAATCACTGCCTGAAACACCTGCGCCGGCCGCGCATCGCCGGAGGGCTGCTGGGCCTGGCGCTGGGATTCGGAGGCGGGGCATGTGGTCCAGCGGAGCTTGCGGGTGATACGTGGACGCTGTGCGAAGCCCACGGGTCGGCCGAATCAGGCAACGGATTGTCGACCAATGGCTTGTCAACCAATGGCCTTTCGACCAACGGACTGTCCACCAATGGTTTATCAACCAATGGGCTCTCCACGATTGGATTCTCCCACTGGTTCAACCAGGACCCCGCACGCGCCGATGAACTCATGCGCTACATCATCCGGTGCGCGGTGAAGGAGAATCAGCAGCGCAAGTACACCAACCCGGTGACGGGGGTGAAGTACACCTGGGAGGGAGGCCTGGGCCTCGCACTCAACTGGGCCACGGGCGCACCGGCGACAGCCCAGGAAGAAGAAATCGTCTCAGCCTGCCTGGCGGCCCATGCGAACAAGTTCGGGCTTCCCGTCGCCATCTCCGTGCTGGGCCGCAACGCGCGGGGCGGTGCCCTGCCGTACACGGAGCAGGAGCTGTCGACGTTCAGCGAGCGGGAGGCGTGCTTCTTCGGCAACCTCTTCGACGGCACCGGCGTCTTCGCGGCCACGGACCGCGGCTACCTGCGCGAGGACGAAAGCACCGTGCGCGCCTGCGGCCTGCCCTCGAACCCCGCCCACTCGGACTGCCTGCCCATCATCCACGCGGGCACCTGCGAGTCGCTCTGCCAACGCGCCGCCACGGCGGCCCTCCCCTTCGACCGGGACGCGGACAGGAAGAACCCACCCCCCTACGGCGAGCCGCCCTATTACGAAACCTGCACGTATAACGGACGGACCTTCCAGCCGCTCACGACGCGTCTGCAGCCACGCGACATCCACCGCTGTGGAGACGGCGTCTGTCAGCTCACGGAACGTTGCGGCGACGGCGTCGAGGCGGGAAGCTGCCAGGCGGACTGCGGCACGTGCCCCTACTGATGCAGCGGGTGCTCGGATGGAACACACTGCCTCCGTCCTGCGGCGCACGCTGTCACCCTCCTTCCGTCCCTTGCCCCTGACCGCCATGACAGTGTTGACTACGCGGGTCTGTCACGACTCGGGGATTTTCCACGAACAGACACCACACCGCTGGAGCCGGACGTGATGACGCTGCGAGCGAGGGTGATGCTGATGTCGGCGGTGGCACAGCGGCGCGGAACACTGCGGCGCGCCTTCGACACGCTCCAGGGCCCCACCGTGAATGGCGTGCGGCTTCGCGCGCCGCGGTCCTCCACACGGGAGGCGGCGCTGCTGGAGGAGACGGTCCGCGAACGGACCGCGGCGCTGGAGGCGGCCAACGTCAAGCTGTCCCGCAGCCTGGAGCAGCTGCGCGCCACCCAGGCGCAGCTGCTGTTCGCGGATCGACTGATTGCGCTGGGCCGCATCGCCGCGGGCGTGGGACACGAAATCAACAACCCGCTGGCCTTCATCCTCAGCAACCTGGAGTACATCCACCAGGAGCTGCAGCAGAAGGAGCACCTGTCCGAGCAGGACCGGCAGGAGGTGCTGGAGGCGCTGGCGGAGACGCGCGACGGAGCAGAGCGCATCCGCCTCATCGTCCGGGACCTGCAGACGCTGTCACGCGCGGAGGACGTGGGCACGGGCCCGTCGGACCTGGGCTCGGTGGTGCGCACGGCGGCGAAGATGGCCATGCACGAGCTGCGGCACCGCGCGCGGCTGGTGGTGGAGTGTGAGGGCCTGCCGCCGGTCCAGGGCAATGGCGCGCGGCTGGGTCAGGTGTTCCTCAACCTGCTGCTCAACGCGGCGCAGTCCATCGTCCCCGGCGAGGTGGAGAAGAACGAGGTCCACATCGTCGCCTGCGAGTCGAAGGCCGGACGGGTGGCGGTGGAGGTGCGCGACACCGGCTGCGGCATTTCCCCGGAGCATCGCGAGCGCATCTTCGACCCCTTCTTCACCACCAAGCCCCTGGGCGTGGGCACGGGCCTGGGGCTGGCGGTATGCCATGGCATCGTGACGTCGCTGGGCGGCACCCTGACGGTGGAGAGCGCCCCGGTGCGGGGCAGCATCTTCCGCGTCACGTTGCCCGTGGCCGGCGCCTTCGCCCAGGCGCCTCGCGCTTCGCAGCAAGCGGACGCGGTGGCCTGAGCGACTCCGGCGCCAGGCTCGCGTCGTACGGCGTCATCCCCTGCATCGGCGGCGCGTAGAGGTGCAGGGACACCGCCCCGTGGCGGGACGCATTGTCGATGCGGTGGATGGTGTCCGGAAACTCCACCAGGAGGTCGCCCTCGTTCGCGCCCACGATGACCTCGGGCACCAGCCGGTCCCCCGCCCACGCGAAGCGCGTCTCTCGCAGCATGCCCCGCACCAGCCAGGAGGCCCCTCCGGAGCCGCCATGGTCATGGACGCGGGACGCCTGCCCGGGGAGCCAGGAGACGAGCAGCAGCTCGCACGCTGTCGTCCGGGCAATCGTCTGCCGCGTGTAGCCCGAGGGCTCGAAGCGCACCAGTTTGTCCAGCAGTCCCCAGTCGACCCTGCTGGAGCGCAGCCGCTCCACCAGCCATGCCATGGAGACGATGTCTTCTGTCTGTTCCGGCAATGGCCAGCCGAGCAGCGCCTGGGCCACCGCGCCGTGCTCCCGCTGGTCGATGATGGGCTCGCGCATGGTGTTTCCCCCGCGTGTGCGACGGAGTGTGAGCACGGAACAAGCCCCTGCCCAGGGAGGGGGGCCGGACATCCGGGCCCGGCGCTTGGACACCCGGCCGCCACCAGAGGATGCCAGCGAGCATGTCAGGACCTACGATGGGTGCGTGCGAGCACTAGGGTGGTGGGATGTGGCCATCGTGGGGGGAGGCGCCAGCGGCACGCTGCTGGCCGTGCAGCTCCTGAGGAGCGCGCGTGCGCCGCTCCACGTGGCCTTGGTGGAGCGGAGCGGGCGGGCGGGCCTGGGACTGGCGTATTCGACGACGAGCCCATGTCACCTGCTGAACGTGCCAGCGGCGCGGATGGGGGCCCTCGCGGACGACCCGGAGCACTTCCTGCGCTGGGTGCGCCGTGAGTTGCCGGACACGGCGCCCGGCGCGTTCGTCTCCCGCCAGCGCTATGGCCGCTACCTGGAGTCGGTGCTGCGCGAGGCGCGCGCCCACGCCGCGCAGGGCGTGCATCTGGAAGTGGTGACCAGCGACGTCGCCTCGGTCGAGGAGACGGACGACGGCGCGGTGCGCGTCGCGCTGGCCAGCGGGGGACAGTTGGAGGCCCGGACCGTGGTGCTGGCCCTGGGCAACGCGCTGCCCTCCAACCTGCGCGTGCCCGACGGCGGGCTATACGCCAGCCGCCGGTATCACCGCTCCCCTTGGGCTCAAGACGCGCTCCGGGGCGTGTCCGCCACCGACGACGTGCTGCTCATCGGCACGGGGCTCACCATGGTGGACACCGTATTGTCGCTGATGGAGATGGGACACCGGGGGCACATCCATGCGCTGTCCCGGCACGGCCTGTTGCCCCACGTGCACCAGGAGATACCCCGGGCAGGCGCCACGACGTATGCCTCGCCCGGCATCCGGGAGGCGCTGCGGGCCCTGCGCCAGGAGGTGCGGCGCGAGCGCGGCGACATGAGCGTGACGGGCACGCACTCCGTTCCCGTGCGCATCCGCCCCATCCTCCACCTCTTGCGCCGGGAGGTGCGGCGCGCGGCGGAGGCGGGCGCGGACTGGCGGACGGTGGTGGACGCGCTGCGGCCCGTGACGATACCGCTGTGGCAGCGGTTGCCGGTGGGCGAGCGACAGCGCTTCCTCCGGCACCTGCGCTCGTACTGGGACGTGCACCGGCACCGGATGGCGCCCTGCATCGGCGAGACGGTGGAGCGGCTGCGGCGCGAGGGCCGGCTGACGCTCCATGCGGCGCGCGTCCGGAGCTTCGCGCTGGAGGCGTCCGGCGTGGAAGTCCGCGTACGCCCTCGGGGCCAGGGCGAGGAGGAGACGCTGCACGTCCAGCACGTCATCAACTGCACGGGGCCAGAGGGCGCCATGACGCGCGGCCATCCGGTGCTGGGTGGGCTGGTGGAGGCCGGGCTGGTGCGCCCGGACGTCCTGGGCATGGGACTGGCCACGGACGCTGACGGCGCGCTGCTGGGCGCGGGTGGACGTGCCTCTGGACGCCTCTACACCCTGGGCCCGCCGCGCCGGGGCGAGTTGTGGGAGACGACGGCCGTCCCCGAGATTCGAGGCCAGGCGCGGGAGCTGGCGTGGCACCTGCTCCAGCGCCTGTCATCCACGCGCGCGCCTCGACCCGTAATGGAAGCGGCGGGCGCTCCGCTCGACGGGTAGCGCCCGGCGTTACTCGGCGGACACCGCCACGATGCCCAGTCCTTCCACCGTGAGTTGCACCCGGTCCCCCGGGCGCAGCATGTGCGCCGCGGTGGCGGCGCCCGCGAGCACGATGCTCCCCGCCGGCAACACCTGGCCGCGCTGGGCCAACAGCTCACACAACTGGATGACGGAGACGACAGGGTCGCCAGAGATGGCATCCGCGCGGGCGGATTGAACGGGCTCGCCATTCACCGACAGGGTCATCTCCAGCCGCGTGAGGTCCATCGCGCGCGGAGGATGCTCGGCGGTGCCCAGCACGAACAGCGAGGACGACGCGTTGTCCGCCACCACGTCCGGCAGGGAGAAGTACTTGAAGTCGCGGTAGCGCGAGTCGAGGATTTCCATCGCCGCGAACACGGACTCGCAGGCGTCCAGCACCTCGTCGCGCGTCACCGTGCCGCGAAGCTCACGCGCGGTGCGGAAGGCAATCTCCGGCTCGATTTTGGGGTGGACGCCCTGTGACAGTTGAATCACGCCGCCAGCGGGCACCTGCATCCGGTCCGTGAGTACGCCATACACGGGCGAGTCCAGGTTCATCTGCTTGCGCTTGGCCTCGGAGGTGAGGCCCATCTTCAAGCCCACCACGCGCTCGCCGTGGGACAGGCGCAGCCGGATTCCGGCCTCCTGGATGGCGTAGGCATCCGGCACGCTCAACGCGGGTTGCTCGCGGGTGAGGGGCGCCACCTCGCGACGCTCCAGCCTGGCCGAGTCCAGGAAATGTGCCAGTGCCTCGTGGTCCACGGTCGCGGTCATCCCCGTCCCTCTCTTGGTCGTTCCGGCCACGCCAGGATGGCGCACCACCCGGATGGTGGCGCGGAGCTTCCGGCACCCGAACGCGGACGCGCAAGTCTCGCGAACGCGGCCCGGCCTGAAGCGGACGCTGGCCTTTCAGCTCGCCGTGCTACATAGCGCAGAGCCCCCGGCCGGGTGGGATTCTCCGAAGGAGCTGTTTTCATGCGATACCCCAGCATCATCGCGGCCCTGCTTTTCACCGCCACCACCGCGAGCGCCCAGGAATACGACGAGCACGCCCACGACGGCTTCTACCTGCGCCTGCAGGTGGGCGGTGGCTATCTCCGAGCCAAGGCGACTGACGTCTCGCCCGATCTCGTGGTGAAGGGCGGCGGCGCCAACATCAACGCGGAGCTCGGCTTCGCGCTCGTCAACAACTTCATCCTCTACGCGAAGTTCTACGGTGCGTCCGCCCCCAACCCGAGCCTCCAGGTGGGGGACCTCACCGTCGAAGGGCAGAACGAGAACTTGAGCGAGAACTTCGGCGCCGTGGGCTTGGGCGTCACCTATTACATCATGCCCGCGAACGTGTATCTGTCCGGTGCGCTCACGTACACGCAGCTCAGCGTCACCGACGACGGTGAGAAGGTGGCCGAGTCGGACATCGGCGGCGGACTGCACCTGGGCGTGGGCAAGGAGTGGTGGGTGAGCAAGAACTGGGGCCTCGGCATCGGTGCCGAGCTGGCCCTGGGCCGCATCCGGAACGAGTCGAACAGCGATAGCTGGAACGTCACCAACGTGTCGCTCGTCTTCTCCGCGACGTACAACTGAGCGGCGCCGCCGCGGAGGCCAGCCTCAGCCCTGCTGGTTGAGGCTGGCCGCGAGCGCGCGCACCGCCACGCGCGGGCTGAAGCGCACGCCCAGGGTCCCCACCCAGTTGAGCAGTCCGTGGATGGAGAGCACCCGGCCGCGCATCATCATCGCGTAGGCATGGGCGGCCACGTCCTCCGCCTTGGCCACGCCCGGCTGCTGGAACAGCCGCGTCTGGCCGTTGCCCGCGCGCTGGGTGAACTCCGTGTGCGTGGCACCCGGACAGTGGCACGTCACCGTCACGCCCGTGCCCTTCAGTTCGTGCGCCAGCGCCTCCGACAGGGACACCACGAAGGCCTTAGTCGCGAAGTACGTGGCCATGAAGGGGCCGGGCTGAAAGGCCGCGGTGGAGGCGACGTTGAGGATGCGCCCGCTGCCCCGCTCCTGCATGGGCCGCGCGAACAGGTGCGACAGCTTCAGGAGGGCGGTGCAGTTGACCTCCACCATCTCCGCCTCCCGCGCCAGGTCCTGCGCCAGGAAGGGACCGCACGAACCGAAGCCCGCGTTGTTCACCAGGAACTCCACCGCCAGCCCCTTCGCGCGCACGGCCTCGAAGAGCTGCTCGGGAGACTCCGGCCGGCCCAGGTCCGCTGGGAAGACGTGTGCCTTCACGCCATGGGCCTGCTCCAGCTTCGCCGCCAGCGCCTCCAGCCGAGTCGCGCTGCGCGCGACCAGGATGACGTCGTGTCCGTCCTTCGCGAACAGGTGTGCGAACTGCTCTCCCAAACCCGCCGAAGCCCCGGTGATGAGCGCCACTTTCCGCGACATGATGTTTCCTCCAGGTGTCGCGTTATAGCCGAGCGGCTCGAGCGTGGCGGTCCCGCCAACATTCATCCACCCCGGCAGGTGGGACTGACGGGCGGCCTCGTGGCTTCAGGGAACGCCCACCCGCTTGCCGCGCCCCGGCGGGGTGGTGAGCTTCCCGTCCACCCAGGGAGGGGCGATCTATGAAGCGGGGCATTCTCACGGGCTTCACCACCGGGCTGCTGATGGCCACCGCGGCCTCCGCATGCCCCACCTGCCGCCCCGACGTGGTGGCCACCATCCTCGATGAGCACTTCTGGGGCCGGTTGTCCCTCACCGCCCTGCCCTTCCTCATCCTTGTGATCGTCCTGGGCGCGCGGTTCTTCGTCGCGCGAGAAATTCCTCCCCCCGTGCCGGTGAAGCAGCGCGCACGGAAACAGGGGCGGGAGCGCTCCCGATGAGTGCCCGGAATCGCGGCCCGCTCGTGCTCGCGGGACTGCTGCTGGGCGTTGGGCCGCGCGGGCCGTGAGGACCCGGCCCCCCCCGGGCGGACTGCGCGTGCCCCACCCCGCGCACTGACAGCGGCTGCACCGCATGGCGCAGCTCGCGACCCCGCGCGCGTTCGCGCAGTGCGGCATTCCTCGAGCCGTCCAGGCGGGCGACCCCGATTCCATGACAGTGGACTGCGGGCGCGCGTGGCGCTGGTGAGGTACGGAGGGGCGGCGTACATTGCGCGCCCTCCCACAGGGCTGGCGGGGTTCACCGTCGCCGGGCCATGGGCAGGCGCTACCGGAGGGCTCGGCCATGGAGAAGGTTCTCAACTACATCGGTGGTGAGCTGCTGCCCGCACGCGGAGGCGGGTGGCTGGACAAGCCCGAGCCCGCGACGGCCGAGACGTATGCCCACGTGCCGGACTCCGACGCGTCCGACGTCCAGCACGCGGTGGAGGCCGCCGCGCGGGCCTTCCCCGCCTGGGCCGCCACCCCGGCCACCGAGCGCTCACGCATGCTGCGCCGTATCGCGGACGGCATCCGGAGCCGCCTGGACGCCTTCGCCCGCGCGGAGTCCATCGACACCGGCAAGCCGCTGTCGGTCGCCTCCACGGTGGACATCCCGCGCAGCATCCTCAACTTCGAGTTCTTCGCGGACGCGGTGACGCAGTTCTCCAGCGAGGCGCACCAGACGGACGACGTGGCCCTCAACTACACCCTGCGCGCGCCGCTGGGCGTGGTGGGCTGCATCTCCCCGTGGAACCTGCCGCTGTACCTGCTGACGTGGAAGATTGCCCCGGCGCTCGCCATGGGGAACTGCGTGGTGGCCAAGCCGTCCGAGGTGACGCCGATGACGGCGTACCTGCTGGCCCAGGTCTGCCGCGACGTGGGCCTGCCACCGGGCGTGCTCAACCTGGTGCACGGCCTGGGCCCCAAGGTGGGCGCCGCGATGAGCGAGCACCCGGACATCAGCGCCATCTCCTTCACCGGCAGCACCCGCACCGGCGCGGAGATTGCCCGCGTGGCCGCGCCCGCCTTCAAGAAGCTGTCGCTGGAGATGGGCGGAAAGAATCCCAACGTCATCTTCGCGGACTGCGACTTCGATGAGGCGCTGGCCACCACGCTGCGCTCGTCCTTCGCCAACCAGGGGCAAATCTGTCTCTGCGGCCCGCGCATCTTCGTCCAGCGGCCCCTCTACGAGCGCTTCAAGGAGGCGCTGGTCACCCGCACGCGCGCGCTCAAGGTGGGAGACCCGCTGGAGGCGGGCACGGACCAGGGCGCGCTGGTGTCGCAGCAGCACTTCGACAAGGTGCTGGGCTACGTGAGCCTGGCGAAGCAGGAGGGTGGCCGCATCCTCACCGGCGGACAGCGCGCCAACGTGCCCGGACGCTGCCGCAACGGCTGGTTCGTGGAGCCCACCCTCATCGAGGGCCTGGACGCGGGGTGCCGCACCAACCAGGAAGAAATCTTCGGCCCGGTGGCCAGCATCATGCCCTTCGACTCGGAGGACGAGGTGCTCGCGTGGGCCAACTCCACCCGGTACGGCCTGGCCGCCAGCGTGTGGACCCAGGACGTGAAGCGCGCGCACCGCTTCGCCTCGCGGCTGCACAGCGGCATCGTCTGGGTGAACACGTGGATGCTGCGCGATTTGCGCACGCCCTTCGGCGGCGTGAAGGACTCCGGTGTGGGACGCGAGGGCGGCTGGGACGCGCTGCGCTTCTTCACCGAGCCGAAGAACGTCTGCATCAAGCTGTGAGCCCCCTACCCCCCCACGTGAGGAGAGCACACCGTGAGCAGTGACAGCGCACGAGTCGATTCGCAGAAGGCCCCCGAACCGGTGGGCCTGTACCCTCACGCCCGGCGCGTGGGCAACCTCCTGTTCCTGTCCGGCGTGGGCCCGCGCGAGCGCGGCACGAAGAAGATTCCCGGTGTGGAGCTGGACGCGGAGGGCAACATCGTCTCGTACGACATCGAGGCGCAGTGCCACTCGGTGTTCCGCAACGTCCGCTACATCCTGGAGGACGCGGGCGCGTCCTGGGACAAGCTGGTGGACGTGACGGTGTACCTCACCGACATGAAGAAGGACTTTCCCACCTTCAACCGGCTGTGGGCGGAGTACTTCAAGGACAACCCGCCGTGCCGCACCACGCTCGAAATCAACCGGCTGCCCACGCCGATTGCCATCGAGCTCAAGTGCATCGCCACCATCGGAGGTGAATGAATGGGCCGCCTGACCCCCATCAACTTCAAGAAGTGGATTGATGAGCACCGCCACCTGCTCAAGCCCCCCGTGGGCAACCAGCAGGTGTGGGAGGACCGGGAGTTCATGGTCACCGTCGTCGGCGGGCCCAATGCGCGCACGGACTTCCACATCAACGAGGGCGAGGAGTTCTTCTACCAGCTCGAGGGCACGATGAACCTGCGGGTCATCGACGAGGGCCAGGTGCAGGACATCCCCATCCACGAAGGGGAGATATTCCTGCTGCCGCCCAACGTGCCCCACTCGCCCCAGCGTCCCGCGGGCACAGTGGGCCTGGTGCTGGAGCGCCGCCGCCAGCCGAAGGAGCTGGATGGCTTCATGTGGCTGTGCCCGCAGTGCGGCGAGAAGCTCTACGAAGAGTTCGTGCATGTCACCAACCTGGTGACGCAGCTTCCGCCCATCTTCGAGCACTTCTACGGCAACCCCGACAACTGCACCTGCAAGAAGTGCGGGACGAAGGTGGTCAAGGGAGGTCCCGCCCGTTGAAAGTCGACATCCACACGCACCTCCTCCCCGCCCACCTGCCGCGCTTCGCCGAGCGCTACGGCTACGGCGGCTTCATCACCCTGGACCACCATGCGCCCTGCCGCGCGCGCATGCTCCGGGATGACGGCAAGTTCTTCCGCGAAATCGAAAGCAACTGCTGGGACCCGGTGAAGCGCATCGAGGAGTGCGACGCGGCCGGCGTCCACGTCCAGGTGCTGTCCACGATTCCCGTCATGTTCGGCTACTGGACGAAGCCCGAGCACGGCGCGGACCTGGCGCGCTTCCTCAATGACCACCTCGCCTCCGTGGTGCACGCGCACCCCAAGCGCTTCGTGGGCCTGGGCACGGTGCCGCTCCAGTCCCCGGAGCTGGCGGTGCGCGAGCTGGAGCGCTGCGTGAAGGAGTTGGGGCTGGCGGGCGTGCAGATTGGCTCGCACGTCAACGACTGGAACCTGTCCGACCCGGCGCTGTTCCCCTTCTTCGAGGCCGCCAGCGAGCTGGGCGCGTCCGTCTTCGTCCACCCGTGGGACATGATGGGCGAGGCGAAGATGCAGAAGTACTGGCTGCCGTGGCTGGTGGGCATGCCGGCCGAGGTGTCGCTGGCCATCTGCTCCGTCATCTTCGGCGGCGTGCTGGAGCGGCTGCCCAAGCTGCGCTTCGCCTTCGCGCACGGCGGCGGCGCGTTCCCACACACGCTCGGCCGGATTCAGCACGGCTTCGAGGCCCGGCCTGACCTGGTGGCCGTGGACAACAAGGTGCCGCCCCGGGACTACCTGGGCCGCTTCTGGGTGGACTCGCTGGTCCACGACCCGGAGGCGCTGCGCTACATCGTCCGGCTCTTCGGGCAGGACAAGGTGGCGCTCGGCAGTGACTACCCCTTCCCCCTGGGCGAGGACCGCCCGGGCACGCTCATCGAGTCCCTGACCGAGCTGGAACCCGCCGCGCGGGAGCGGCTGCTCTGGCGCAACGCCTTCGATTGGCTGGGACGCGCCCCCGAGGACTTCGCACCATGACGACGCCGTACCTCTTCGAGGACTCCGAGTCCTTCGCGCGGAAGTTGGACGCGGAAGACGCGCTGCGCGGCTACCGCGACGCGTTCCACTTCCCGCCCGGCCCGGACGGCAAGCCGGTGGTGTACCTGGCGGGCAACTCGCTGGGCCTCCAGCCGCGCAACGCCGCGCGCTACATCCAGGAGGAGCTGGAGGACTGGGCGCGGCTGGGCGTGGAGGGACACCACCACGGCCGCCACCCGTGGCTGCACTACCACGAGCTCGTCACCGAGCATGCCGCGCGGCTGGTGGGCGCCAAGCCGTTGGAAGTGGTGGTGATGAACACCCTGTCGGTGAACCTGCACCTGATGATGGTGTCGTTCTACCGGCCCACGAAGCAGCGCTTCAAAATCCTGGTGGAGGCCGGCGCCTTCCCGTCGGACCAGTACGCCGTCGCCTCCCAGGTGCGCTTCCACGGCTACGACGCGCGCGAGGCCGTGCTGGAGCTGAAGCCGCGCGAGGGCGAGGAGACGCTGCGCACCGAGGACATCCTCGAAACCATTGAGCGTCACGGCCACGAGGTGGCGCTGGTGATGCTGGGCAGCGTGAACTACCTCACCGGGCAGGCGTTCGACCTGGCCGCGATTACGAAGGCCGCGCACGCCAAGGGCTGCTTCGTCGGCTTCGACCTGGCGCACGGCGCGGGCAACCTGAGGTTGTCGCTGCACGACGACGGACCGGACTTCGCGGTGTGGTGCTCGTACAAGTACCTCAACGCCGGCCCGGGCGCGCTGGGCGGCGTGTTCGTCCATGAGCGGCACGCGCACACGAAGGACCTCCCCCGCTTCGAGGGCTGGTGGGGCCACGACAAGCAGACGCGCTTCCAGATGGGGCCCACCTTCAGCGCGCTGCCGGGCGCGGAGGGGTGGCAGCTGTCCAACCCGCCCATCTTCCAGCTCGCGGCGCTGCGCGCGTCCCTGGAGCTGTTCGACCAGGCTGGCATGGCGGCGCTGCGCGCCAAGAGCGAGCGGCTCACCGGCTACCTGGAGTTCCTGCTGGACCGGCTGCCCGAGGGATTCGTGCGCATCACCACGCCCCGGGACGTGAAGCAGCGCGGGGCCCAGCTCTCCCTGCGCTTCCGCGGCGAGCCCCAGGGCCTGCTGAAGCGCCTGGGAGACGCGGGCATCATCTGCGACTTCCGCAAGCCGGACATCATCCGCGCCGCGCCCGCGCCGCTCTACAACTCCTTCACGGACGTGTACCGCTTCGTGAAGACGCTGGAGGGCCACGCCCGTGAGTGAGGCGCGCAAGGACACCGTCACCGTGGTGGGCGCGGGGCTGGTGGGCTCGCTGCTCTCCATCTACCTGGCGCGCCGGGGCCACACCGTGGAGCTGCTGGAGCGACGCCCGGACATGCGGCGCGAAACAGTCGACGGGGGCCGCTCCATCAACCTGGCCATCTCCACGCGCGGGCTGCATGCGCTCCGGCAGGTGGGCCTGGAAAACGAGGCGCTGAAGCACGCCATCCCCATGCGCGGGCGGATGATTCACCCGCCGCAAGGCGAGCTCGTCTACCAGCCCTACGGCAAGGACGACTCGCAGCACATCAACGCGATGTCGCGCGGGTGGCTGAACGCCTTCCTCATGACGGCGGCGGAGGCCACCGGGAAGGTGCGCATCCGCTTCAAGCAGCGGGTGACGGATGTGGACTTCGGCTCGGGCGCGCTCACGGTGCACGACGACGCCACCGGAGAGGCGCGCCAGGAGCCCGGCCGCGTGGTGTTCGGCACGGACGGCTCCGCCTCCGCCATCCGCCAGGCCTTGGAGAAGCGGCCGGACTTCAAGGGGACGCAGGAGCAGCTCGGCCACGGGTACAAGGAATTGACGATTCCGGCGGGCCCCGGCGGCGCGTTCCAGATGGAGAAGCACGCGCTCCACATCTGGCCTCGCGGCACGTTCATGTTGATCGCGCTGCCCGACGAGGAAGGCAGCTTCACCTGCACGCTGTTCCTGCCCTGGCAGGGGCCGGTGAGCTTCGCGTCCCTGGACACGCCCGCGAAGCTGGAGGCGTTCTTCGGCGCGCAGTTCCCAGATGCGAAGGCGCTCATCCCGGACCTGGTGGAGGCGTTCTTCTCGCGTCCCACGGGCAGCATGGTGACGGTGAAGGGCGCGCCCTGGCACGCGGGTGGGCAGACGCTGCTGCTGGGCGACGCCGCGCACGCCATCGTCCCCTTCTTCGGCCAGGGGATGAACTGCGGCTTCGAGGACTGCGTCGTCCTGGACCAACTGCTGGGACAGGGCGCCGGCTGGGAGCAGGTCTTCACGGACTTCGAACGCCTGCGCAAGACGAACGCGGACGCCATCGCCGACATGGCGGTGGAGAACTTCGTCGAGATGCGCGACAGCACTGGCGACCCGCGCTTCCTGTTTCGGAAGGCCGTGGAGAAGGTGCTGCTCAACGCCTTCCCGGGCGAGTTCGTCAGCCGCTACTCCCTGGTGAGCTTCAGCCACGTGCCTTACCGGCTGGCCTATCAGATGGGTGCGCTGACGGACGGCATCGTCTCCGAGCTGAGCGAGGGCCTGCCTCGGGCGGAAGACGTGGACCTGAAGCGCGCGGCGGAGCTCATCCGGAGCCGGCTGACACCATTCATGAAGGAGCACGCTGATGGATTTCGGACTGAAGGGTAGACGCGCGCTGGTGATGGGCGCGTCCGCGGGGCTGGGTTACGCCATCGCGGAGGCGTTGGTGAAGGAAGGCGCCACGGTGGCCATCTGCTCGCGCGGTGGCGAGAAGCTGGAGCGCGCGGCGAAGGCGCTGGGCGCGGCGCTCGCGGTGCCGTGCGATTTGACGCAGCCCCAAGCCGCGAAGGCGCTGGTGGAGACTGTCACCGCGAAGCTGGGCGGCGTTGATGTCCTCGTGGTGAACACGGGCGGGCCACCGTCAGGTGGCTTCGAATCCCTGACGGCAGAGCAGTGGCAGCTCGGCTTCCAGAGCCTGTGGATGGCCGCGGTGGATGGCATCCAGGCGGTGCTCCCGGGGATGAAGGAGCGCCAGTGGGGCCGCATCGTCCTGGTGACGTCGCTGGCGGCGCGCGAGGCGATGAACAACCTGACCATCTCCAACGGCCTGCGCGCGGGCCTGCTCGGGTTGGTGAAGACGGTGAGCAACGAGGTGGCGCAGCACGGCGTCACGCTGAACGCGGTGCTGCCGGGCTACCACGCCACCGAGCGCATGCAGCAGCTCGGGCTGACGGACGAGAAGGTGGCGCCGCAGATTCCCGCGCGGCGGCTGGGCCGCCCGGAGGAGCTGGCCGCGCTCACGGCGTTCCTCGCCTCCGAGCAGGCGTCCTACATCACCGGGCAGTCCATCGCGGTGGACGGCGGCGCGCAGCGAGGCTTCTGAGCGCGTCCAACGACGCGGGCCTGGCCGGGCGCCTCGTCTGGCCCGGCTCAGTCCGCGGCGGCCCGAGTGAACAACCGGCCGCCCTGCTTGCGCCGGCGATAATCCTCCTCCCACGCCGCCATTTCCGCGGCATGCGCCTCGGCGACACGCCGCGCATCGGTCTCGCGCACGTCCTCCATGAGCTTCTTCATGTCCGCGACCTCCACGGCGCTCTCCTCCCCGTCCGACGCGACTCTGACGTAGCTGCCGTCGTCGAGCTTCCGCATACGGCCCGCCGCGACTTCCTCGTCGAAGTTGACCGCCTTGGCCTCGGAGAGCGCCGCCAGGAGCTCAAGCTGCGAATCAAAGCTCTCCCGCGGAAGGAGCGGCATGTCCGGGAAGTCCCTTTCGTACACGCTGCTTCGAGGCTCCCCGCCCACCTCCTTCCGAAGCGGCACCACCACGGTGGTGAGGTGATGATTGAAATGCGCGATGAGGAGGTCGCTGCTCAGCCACCCGAGCGGCAGGCCCACGAGCGCCACGGTCACCATCGTCCCCACCCACGGCATCCGCCAGCGCACCATGAGCTGGGAGCACACACCGAACGTCATCAGGATGCCTCCCACCAACGTCGACTGGCTGAACATCACGATGGGGTCACGGAAGAGCTCGAACTGAACCCATCCCGCGAGCAGGGGCCCGGCCCACATGGCGGCGCACCCCCAGATGAGGTGACGCTTCATCTGCGGCATCACACTGGGTTTTCCCTCCTTCAGTTGCCGCCGTATCGCCAGCACATGCAACAACCCCGCGAGGCCGATGGCCCCGACCCCATAGAGGAGCGTTGGGACCGCGGCGCCCACCGGCGAGCCCTCGAACACGGCCTGGATGCCCCGGGAAAGGCCCATGGTCACCAAAGCGCTCCCAAGGATGTAGACCAGCAAATAGACGATGCCCACGCCCCACACTTACCGTGGATTTCAGGCAAACCCAACCGCGCCCATGCAAAGCCTCACATCAAGGACTGCACCGCGGCCACGACGTGGGGCCACTCCCGCGAGCGCGGGTCGATGACCTCGAAGTGCCCCGCTCCCGGCAAGGTGACGCAGCGGACGTCGTCTCCCAGCTCACGGCCGCGCGCACAGAAGTCCTCGCTCATCGACACGGGCACGGTGTCGTCCTCCGTTCCGTGGACGAGCACCTGGGCCACCCCGAGCGGCTGGAGCGACGCGGGCGAGGCGGTGCGGTAGCGCTCCGGCACCGAGGACGGCGTGCCGCCCAGGAAGGTCTCCACGATGCCGTCCCCCAGCCGGTGCGCGAACGCGCGCGGCAGGTCCACGACGCCCGCGAGCGGCACCACGCCATGCAGGGGCAACGGCGCCGCACTGTAGAGCGCATCGCCGGGCCGCAGCCGGTGCCTGGCCCCCAGCCACGCCGCCAGGTGCCCTCCCGCCGAGTGGCCGAGCGCCACGACGCGTGAGAGGTCCAGCGCATGGGCCTGTGCGAGCGTGCGCAGGAAGTCAGTGCCGCGCGCCACGTCCTCCAGCGTGCCGGGCCAGCCACCGCCGTCGTGCCCCACGCGCCGGTACTCCAGACTCCACGTCGCGAAGCCGCGCCGGGTCAGGTCCGCGCACAGGTGCCCGGCATGCTCCAGGTCGTACTTCGCGCGCCAGAAGCCGCCATGGATGACGACCACCACCGGGTGCGGCCCAGGTCCTTCGGGCATTCGCAGGTCCCCGAACTGGTGGGGTTCCCTGCCATACGCCATGCGCGCATCCGCGGTGGGAGCGGGCGTCTCCAGGACCCACATCGAACTCATGCGGACATCCTACTCCGCGGCATCCGCCCGCCTGCCTGGCGCCGACCGGGGAGCCCTCCCCACGGCGTGCGGCCCACGTCCCAGACGCCCGCAACGGGCCTATCCAGACCGGCCGCCCCCGGCCGCCCCAGTGC